>CALKVR010000936.1 GCA_938004815.1 uncultured Polyangiaceae bacterium
GTCGAGGCCGAGCTCGACGACTGGCGCACCCCGAACACCTTCTGCTTGTTGCCCGACGCCGGCCGGTACGCTGAAGAACACGTCGCGCTCGTCGACGCGGCGCTTCGAAGCAAGCTCGCGAGACGGCAAGCGTACGTCGTCAGCGTCCTTGCCTACGCGGGCGTCGACCCCGGGCCCTTTGCGGAGGCGCGCGCCGACATCGCGAAGCGAGCGAGCAAGACCGTCACCCGCAAGCTCGCCGAGTGGGTCGAAGGGTACGGTCGCGCGCTGCCGTGGCGGTTCGATCCGAGGTGACGCGTTGGCCCCGCTCCGGTCGGCTGACGGCTACCATGCTCCTCGTGGACGCTCGCAGCCTGCTCTTCGCCTCGATCCTCTTCGCCTGCCGCGCGCCGGCGTCGGAGCTGCCCGAGAACGAGGTGCTGCGCTTCGGCGTGGGCCACATGGGAGGCTTCACCGGGTTCGTCGTCCAGGCCGACGGCACCGCCGAGTACACTGAAGCGGGCGGCCGCAACGGGAGTGTCAAGGTTCGCGGACGCGTCACGCCCGACGAGCTCGCGAAGCTCGAGGCGACCTTGAGGGCCAACGACTTCTGCTCGCTCGTTTCGCACCGCGCGACCGGCGTTCCCGATGAAGCCCGGCCGAGCACGTCGGTGCGCCTGGGGCAGCTCGATTGCGCGGTCCAGATGTGGGACGGCGAGTTCCGCGACGATGCGCAGGCCAAGGCCGCGCTCGCCGCAGTCGAAGGCCTGGCCCGTGTCGTCCGCGAGCGCGGCGACGCCGATCCGGTCGAGAAGTAGTAGGAACAAACTGCGCTGCGCGCCGCGTCGATTCAATCGACATGGCCAAGGGCATCCCGCCCGGATCGTGAGCCTCCACCGATTCAGAGTCGTTGGGCTCGCCATCCGCGCTGGATCGATGCCTGGCGACGATTGAATGGCGATGCCGCCGCCGTGCCGCCGCCGCCCCGGCCCGCCCCGTGCCCCGGCGCCCCCGCTCCGCGCGCGTGCGTTCACATGCTCCATCGAGCGTCCGATGCCGCTAACCTCCCCCCGTGCACGAGCTGTTCGAAGCCGCTGCCAAGGATCGGGTCCTCGCGGGCCTTGGGTCGAGCTCGCGGCGGTGCTGAAGAAGCGGGGCGACGTGCGTGGCGAGCTCGCGGACATCCAGCTCGCGCTGGAGGACGCGCGGGGCGCGGCCTGCCGTGCGCTCCTCCTCGAAGAGGAGAGGCTGCTGCGCGATCACGCCGAGCACCTGTGGGGCCCGCTCGCCAAGCTCGGGCCCCAGTGGCCGGGATTGTTCCTCTGGCGGCGCGGGTTCCTCGACTCGATCGCGTCGCCATCGCACAACCTCGTTCTGACAAACGGGGCCTCGTCGGACCATCCGTCCTCGCTCGGCAGCTCCGACGCCAGGGTGGTGGGCCTGGTTCGTCGGGGAACGCACGCCGCGGTGGACACAAGTCGCCGTTGCTCAGGAGAGACGGCCGGGATGTCCGGGATGGGGAACCCGCGAGGATGGATGATCATGAGCCCTTCTTCGCCTCCCGTCCGGCACGTCTGGAATCAGCCTCCGCACCATTCCTGGCCGCCGTATGGGCATGCGCCCCCGGCGGCTCGGCCGTCGCCCCCGGACGGGTCGACCTTGATCATCACGTTGGTCTGCGTCTTTTGCTTCGTGACGCCTGTGCTCGTCGCCGCGGCGCGGCTGCTGGTGGAGCTCGTCATGGTCGAGACCCAAAGCCATCGGATCGAGCTCGAGGTCGAGGGAAACGCACGGAACGTCCAGTACTCCTTGGACGCTGATCTGATCGAAGTCGGAAGCACCGACGACGACTGGAGCAAACGCGTCGACCATCGCGGCTCGCTGCAGACGGTGCGGCTCTACGCCTCCGGTGCCGACTCGTGCCTCATCCGCGTGGACGGCAAAGTCTGCTCGCGGAGGTGCGACTGGGCCTCGTGCCAGGTTGGCAGGTGAGCGATGGTGCGTCGCTCGCGAGCCGTTGACGTCGTCTCTCCGTGCCCTCGGCCTCGGGACGATAGCGCCAATGTATAGGCAACCTTCACCTCCAGAGCCGGTCATCGAGACGCCTCCGATCAAGCGCGAGCCCGATCGCTTGGGTCGCGGATGCATCGGCGTATCCATCGGCGCGTTCTTCGTGGTGTGGTTCGTGGTCGAGTACGGGTGGTTGGCCTTCTGCATCGGTGGGCCGCTCACGTGCGTCGATTTCTCGGAGCACCCGACCCTCGGCAAGCTCCCGATCGTCATGGGCTTTGGCATCGCGTTCGCGGTCATCTTCTACCTCGCGCGGAGCTTCAATCACGGGTCTGACGCAGAGAATAACGTCGAGTCGTGCGGCCGAGATCATGCGCCGGAGGCGAGCACTCGCCGCCCCGGAGTCGAGCAGGTGCCGCCCGGCCCTCCAGGCCGATCAGAGATCTTCCCCCCGGGCGCTACGTCCCGGTGTTTCCGCCCGCGCAGCCCATCGCCGAGCTCACCAAGAGCCTCGAGAGGGTGCACGCCACCGTCTCCGCCGACGCCGCCGTCGAGCCCGCCGCGGTCATGTCGGTTGAATCGTGGCTCACGCACGATTGAGAGGCGTTGGGGCGGACATCGGCTCTGGATCGGTGACTGGTCACGATCGAGAGGAGATGGGAGTCGCGCATCTGGCGTGAATCGGTGGCCCGGGCACCTCGTTCTGACGAGGGGGCCTCGTCGGACCATCCGTCCTCGCTCGGCAGGTCCGACGCCAGGGTGGTGGGCCTGGTTCGCCGAAGAACCGCCGCCGCGGTGGACACAAGTCGCCGTTGCTCAGCAGAGGCGGCCGTGATGTCCGTCGCGACGTCCGCCATTCTGTCCGCTCCCGCGGTGGATCGTGCAATCCTCGGCACTTCTTGGGCGTGTCATGCGGGGCGGACATGGCTCCGGACGCTGTGGCGGACAGTACGCGGACTCGCTCGGAAGAAGTCAGCGTTGTGTCCGGTGCCGCTGCACGCCCGCCCGCGACGACCCGGGCTGAGTTGGCGCATCCCGGGGCGGAAGCCGGAACGCGACCGCGCTGCGGCAGGTGCGCGCGACATGGGTCGATCTGCCTCGACCTGCCGCGCGCGGGCCACGAATTGCTGGACGCGCGATGCGCGCGGGGTTCGCATGACCGACCTCATGACGCCGAAGAACACGATCTGTCTCTGGTTCGACAAGGACGCGCTCGCGGCCGCGGAGTTTTACGCGGCGACGTTCCCCGACAGCAAGGTGCGGGCGGTGCACAAGGCGCCCGGCGATTTCCCCGGCGGAAAGAAGGGCGACGTGTTGACGGTCGAGTTCACCGTCTGCGGCATCCCGTGCGTCGGCCTGAACGGCGGGCCGGTGTTCAAGCAGACCGAGGCGTTTTCGTTTCAGATCGCGACCGACAACCAAGAGGAGACCGACCGCTATTGGGACGCGATCGTCGGCAACGGCGGCGCCGAGAGCGAGTGCGGTTGGTGCAAAGACCGCTGGGGCCTCTCGTGGCAGATCACCCCGCGCACCCTCACCGATGCGATGGCCGCCGGCGGTGAAGAGGCGAGCCGCGCCTTCGCCGCCATGATGAAGATGAAGAAGATCGACGTCGCCGCGATCGACGCTGCGCGCCGCGGCTAGCGGGCGGGCGCGGCCATGGGGTGCATCTTGGGTGGTGGGGGGCATGGGGGCATCTCGGGCGAATCGTGATCGGCTCACGACTCGGGCGTGATGCCGTGGCCACGTCGCTTGGATCGGCGGTCCGTCACGACTCGGGGGAGATGCCTGCGGGCATGTCGAGTGAATCGTGGCGCCAGGCGCGTGCGGGCGGTGGTCTCATGAAGGCGGCGCGGAGCGCGGCCCCGGCGGCGTGTTGGTGACGCGGCAGGTGGTAGCCTCGGCCGATGTTCGGTCGCGTCGTGGCTCGGTGCGTGGTGGGTGCGGTGGTGTTCGCCAGCGGCTGTGAGAGCACGGTCGTCGTCCGCGAGGACGGCGGTGGCGGTGATGGCAGCGGATCTGGGGCGAGCAGCGCGACGTCGGTGACGGGCAGCGCGTCGTCCTCGATGTGGACGGTGCCGCCCGACCGCGTCTACAGCTACCTGGATTGCGAGAACGCGAACGAGGGTCCTTTGCTGTTCGTGGAAGTGTTGGAAGACGGCGGCGGGTGCGCGCCACCGCCAAACGTGACCGACGTCCTCGTGTTGGGCATCGCGCGCTGGAGTGGTCAGCCGGGGACGTTCACGGTCGGCGTGCCGACACCGCAAGGTGAGGCCCTGGCAGCGCTCGCGCCTCTGGGGCCGGATGGAATCTCCGGAACCATCACGATCGAGCCGTTCGTCGGCTCGCCCCGCGCCATCGCGTGGGATCTCTCGGTAGGCGCGGGCCGCACCGACCTTTCTGTCTGCGGCAACCTGGACGACTATCCCTGCGAGTAGGGGGCATCTCGGGCGAATCGTGACCGGCCCACGATCGGGGCGAGATGCCGTGGCCACGTCGCTTGGATCGGAGGCTGGTCACGATCCTGGGGAGATGCCCGCGGGCATGTGGGCTGAATCGTGGCGCGGAGGGGGCCGAGGCCCAGCGCGACGGGGGCAGGGGCGCGGCGTTGCGAAACCGAGAGGGGATCGTGGCGTAAGGTACGGGTATGAGCCTTCGCGCGTTGGGGGTGGTGGTCGCTTCGCTGGTGGCGCTCGGCGCTGGGTGTGGTGACGACGCCGCGGGCTCGGGCGGGTCGGGTGGCGGCTCGGGCGGGGGCGACGTTTCGGGCTGCGGCGATGCGGGGAGCGTGGAGGTGCC
>CALKVR010000937.1 GCA_938004815.1 uncultured Polyangiaceae bacterium
CCCCTGAACCGGCCCTCCTTCTGGAGGACGGCGAGGTTTCGGTGGGTGGCGCACACGACGCGGACGTCGACACGCTCGGGGCCGGTCGAGCCGACGGGGATGATCTCTTTGGATTGGAGGACGCGCAGCAGCTTCGTCTGCGCCTCGAGCGGCATGTCGCCGATCTCGTCGAGGAAGAGCGTGCCCCCGTCGGCGGCGCGCACGATGCCGACCTTGTCGCGCTCGGCGCCCGAGAACGCGCCGCGCTTGTAGCCGAAGAGCTCGCTCTCGAGGAGCGAGCCGGGGATGGCCGCGCAGTTGACGGCCTGGAAGGAGCCCTTGCGGCCGCTCGCGGCGTGGAGCTCACGCGCGAAGAGCTCTTTGCCCGTCCCGCTCTCTCCGAGGACGACGACCGAGATCTCGCTCTTGGCCACGCGGTGGAGGGCGCGGAGCAGGGTGCGGATCTGGTGCCCGCCCACGATGCCGGTGATGCTCTTGAGACCGCCGACGCCGCCCGCTTGATCGAGCGAGGCGCCGTCGATGCGGACCTTCGCGAAGCTCTCGGCGCCGCCGGCGACGAACTTGAAGATCGCGTCGCCGACCCGGATCTCGTGCAGATCTTCCAGGACGAGCTCGGAGACGAACTGGCCATCGACGAGGGTGCCGTTGCGGCTGCCGAGGTCACGGATGACCCACACCCCACCCTCGAAGAGGATGCGCGCGTGCTGGCGCGACACCGCGCCCTCGGGCACGCAGATCCCGCAGGCCGGGTCGCGCCCGATCGTCAGCTCGCGCTCGCTGAGCAAGTACGCGGGCGAGAAGCGCGGCCAGTCGGGCGCGTAGAGCAGCACGAGGCCCGCGCGCGTACCCCGGGGGTTGTCCGGCGACGCCTGGGCGCCGTACTGCTGCATCGCCGCAGTGGTCCTGGGCTGGCGGCTCGACATCGCGACTCTTTCGTGTCGTCTCTGTGGAGACACCACACAATAGGCAAACGTGTTGGTCGAGAGCAAGCCGGGGTTGGGGCCCCGGCGCGCAGCGCGAAAGCGTCGTGGCCGGGGTGAGGTCGCGAAGCGACCGAGGGGCGCGGCCACTGGCTGGGAGGCTCCGCGGGGCTAGGCGAAGGCGGGCCCTCGGTCGGGCGAGGCAAGCGCAGAAAGCGCGAAGCGCCGAATTGAAGCCAGGTACCATGCTCGTCGTGAGCGTTGCGTCGCCGGATGGAGCCCTGGTCGAGGTCGCCGTGGTCCAGCTCGAGAGCCAGGATGCTCCCCAAGAAAACATGGAGCGCGTGTCGGAGCTGGTCGCACGGGCCCGGCGCCTCGGCGCGAAGATCGCGCTTTTGCCCGAGAACTTCGCGTTCATGGGGCCCGAAGAGGACCGCCGAGCGCTGGCCGAGCGAATCGGGCCCGGCGGCGACGACGGCCCCATCGTCCGCGCGCTCCGCGAGATCGCGCGCCGCGAGCAGATGTTCTTGGTCGCAGGCGGCATGCCCGAGGCGAGCGGCGATCCCGGTCGACCGTTCAACACGAGCGCCGCGTTCGGGCCCGACGGCTCGCTGCTCGGCGTCTACCGCAAGGTGCACCTCTTCGACGTCGACGTGGGCGACGGGCACGCGTACCGCGAGTCGGCATCGACGACGCCGGGTGATCGTGCGGTAACGGTCGATCTCGCCGGTCTGCCTACCGGTCTGTCGGTTTGCTACGACCTCCGCTTCGGCCCGCTCTACCGGGCGCTCGTCGACCGCGGAGCCGAGGCGCTGACCGTCCCCGCTGCGTTCACGCTCATGACGGGCAAAGACCACTGGCACGTGCTCTTGCGGGCGCGCGCCATCGAGTGCCAGAGCTGGGTCATCGCCGCCGCGCAGTGCGGGAGCCACCCGCGCGGGCGAAAGACCTTCGGCAAATCGTGCGTCATCGATCCCTGGGGCGACGTCGTGGCGCAGGTCTCGGACGGCCCGGGGGTCGCCGTCGCGCGCGTGGACCGCGCGCGCGTGGCCAAGGTCCGCGCGAGCTTGCCGAGCTTGACGCACCGCCGCACGTTCGAGACGTGACTCCCCCCTCACGCACGTGAGGGGGGCCCGGGGGGTGAAACAGCGGCCACATGGCTTCTGGCTGTTGGAAGCCGGTGACTTTTTCGAGACGTTGGTGGATTCTCCGGCTCCACACCATGCCCCGCCCGAGCCCCAAGGCGATCCTCAACGCTGCCACGGACTATCTCAAGACCCACCCCGAGGAGATCGTCCGCGCGCTGCGAGGAGCGCTCGGCCTGCGCTTCGGCGTTCCGCTCGACGCGCTCCGCTACCTCGCGCGCGAGCTCACGGGCGGCAAAAAGCTGCCGCGTGACATCGAGCTCGACAGCGCCCCGCCGGGGCTCCGCATCGCCATGACGGTGGAGGGCGCCGGCTCGACGCTGCGGGTGTCGCAGATCGTCTACATCGAAGAGGTGAGCGTCGGCGTCGACGAGGTGCGAATCGCCCTCCGCGTCGCCGAGCTCTCCCTCAAGATCCTCGAGAACTTCCAGACCCCGGTGGCGGCGCTGGTCCAATCCGGCGCGCTCGATCTCTCGAAGCCGGGCAACCTCATCGCGTTCATCCCCAAACGCCCGCCGATGATCGTCGACGCCAAGGACGACCGCATCGTCCTCGATCTGATGAAGGTGCCGAAGCTGGCCGAGAACCCGAAGTTCAAGAGGGCCCTCGCGGTGGCTACCCCAGTGCTCGGGGTTCGCGGCATCCGGAGCAAGGACGACCACCTGGACGTCTACTTCAAGGCGTCGCTCTCTGGTTTGCCGGTCGCGCTGTCGGCCGCCCGCGGGTAAGATCCGCCGGGCATGCACCGCTCCGATCCCCCGGCGGCGGCATTCGTTCGCGGCCCGGACGGGCGACGCATGGACGGTTTGCTCTCCAAGCTGGTGCCCCCGCCGCCGCTCGAGTTCGAGCTCTTGGCGGAGATCGCGACCGGGCCGACCGCGCGGGTCGAGCTCTGCCGGGTGCGTGAGCCCGAGTCGCTCCGCGGCCAGTTCTTGGCCGTGAAGCGCTTGCATCCCCACATCGCAGAAGACCCGCAGTTCGCGAGCATGTTCATCGACGAGGTCTGGATGACGGCCGCGCTCATGCATCCGAACGTCGTGCGGGTAGCGGGGTGGGGGACCGACGCCGACGGCACCTACCTCGCGGTCGAGCTGGTGCAGGGCGTCTCGCTCGCGCGCCTGATGAAGACCGTGTTCGAGACCCGCGAGGCGTTCACCGAACGCATGGTCGTACACCTCGGCAGCGAGATCTGCGCGGGCTTGGCCGCGGCCCACGGGCTGCGTGGGCCTGATGGCGAGCCTCTCGCGCTCGTGCACCGCGACCTCACCCCCGGCAACGTGCTGCTCGGCTTCGACGGTCAGGTGAAGATCGCCGACTTCGGTCTCGCCAAGGCCAAGCAGCGCGTCACCAAGACCCTCACGGGGCTGCTCAAGGGCCACCCGCAGTACATGGCGCCCGAGCAAGGCCGCGACGGCCACATCGACAGCCGCGCCGATCTGTTCTCGCTGGGCGTGCTCCTGTTCGAGCTCTTCACCGGCCAGCATCCATGGAGCGGAAAGAACGAGCTCGAGGTTTTTCGCATCATGGCGAACGAGGCGCCCGCCGACATCCTCGCTCTCCGCCCCAAGATCGATCGCGAGCTCGCCGCGGTGGTGAGCCGGCTGCTCGAGCGCGATCCGGCGCGGCGGTTCCAGACGGCCGACGAGGTCCGCGTGCGCCTGCTCGCGTGGCTCGACACGCACGGCTACAAGAACGACAACGCAGACAGCGTGGCGCGTTTCGTGCGGCGGAACGCGATGCGCCAGATGCGCTGGTTCGAGCGCGCCATCGGCGGCGAGCTGAAGGCGGAGGCCGAGCGCGCCAAGGCCCGCATCGCCCCGGCCTCCAAGCGCTCGCCGTCGCGCGAGCCGGGGCCCACCGGTCGCACCGCCGCCGTCTCGTCGCGCCGCCGCAGGCGGATCGACGATCCGACCGAGACCGACCGCGCCGTGCACGAGCTGGCTCGGACGACCCGCCCGGAGACCAACCGCCTCGCCGCCACGACGCCGGACGGCGCGCCCGCGCTCGAGGACCCGACGAGCGGCGAGTGGTCCGAGGAGGTGCCGACGGTCGTGAAGCCGACCGCGCCGCTCCAGATGAGCCCGTACGCCCGCCCGCCCGCGGCCGCCTCGTTGACGGCGGGCACGCCCACCGATCCCCCCCTCACCGACGAGGATAGTGATCAGCGCGCGACCGCGGTGAAGCCGAAGCTCCCGGCGACGGCGGCGCTCCTCCGCAAGCTGCCGCCGCCGCGCGTCGCGACGCTCCCCGGGCGAAACGCCGGCGAGGCCGAGGACGCCCTCCCGACACGGCCGATGCCCGCTTCCCCGGCGATGTCGGCGCCGCCGAGCCAGGACACGCTCCTCGATCTCCCGCGCGCGCCCTCGGACAGCGCCATCACCGATATCGAGTCCGAGGAGGTGCCGACCGAGCCGCTGCGCCACGCGCGGGCATCGGCGCTGGGCTTCGCCGACGCCGCGCTCGATCCGGAGATCGCGCTCGAAGCCGACCGCCTCGCGACCGACGCCGAGCGCCTCCGCGCCGAGGCCGATCGCGCGGCCAAGCTCGCGGCCCAGCGTGCGGTCGTCGCCCAGCTCGCGGTCGAGGCGGCGAACCTGGTGCGGGAGGCCGCGCACGTCGCCAAGGTCTCTGGGCGCGTGCAGGCCGAGAAGCTGCTGCGAGAGGCGGCCCGCCTCGAAGCGTCGTACCGGCGTGGGGAGGCGCAGTTCATCGCCGAGGCCGGGCTCGATGCGCACGCCTTCGCGCCCGACGCCGACGGCCGCGGCCGGTTGTCGGCGCCGCCCCTGCCGCCAGAGGCGATCGTGAGCGCCCTCACACCGCAGGCTTTCCCATCTGTTCCACCGCCTCCGCCCAACCCGTTCGGGGTTCCCCGGATCAGCGCGCCGCCGCCCGAGCCGCTCATGGGGATGGGGCCTCCCGTGCCGGGCGGGCCCATGGTCCGATCGCTGTCAGACGCGCCGCCGCGCCCCCACAACCTGGCGAGCGCACCGCCGCCGCCTCGCACCTTTCTCGACGAGCTCCGGCTCCTCCTCTCGGGTGACGTCTTCGGGGTTCCGGTGCCGGTCGCTCTCGGCGTCGCCTTCGGCGTCGCCCTCGCGCTCGTGGTGCTCGTGGCCCTGGTCGTGGGCTGACTCGTCGCTTGATCAAACTACGCGCGGCCCGTACCGTGCCGAGACCGCACGAGGGACGACACCATGAGCGACGAAGTTGAGTGGGTCCTCATCAATCTCGACGAGAAGATGGCCAAGCGCCAGGGCATGCCGGCGCAAATCCCCGTCCCCAAGGACAAGTTCGAGAGCCTGGCCGACAAGGGCCTCATGGCCAAGGAGGTCCGCGGCTGGTGCAGCGACTTCCTCAACAACTCGGAGATCGGCAAGAACTCGGCCTGGCGCAAGAAGAACCAGAAGATGGTCGTCGCCATGGAGTCGTTCCTCGACACCGGGCCCATGTGGGACAAGGCGCAAAAGGCGTTCGCCGAGAACGACTTCGAAAAGGCGATCAGCACGCTGAAGAAGATCGTCGTCCAGGCCGACGGCGACCACGCCGCGCGGCTCAACCTGGCCAGCGCCTACGCGAACACGCAGCAGTACGATCAGGCACAAAAGCTCTTCAAGCAGATCCGCGAGACGTACGAGGGCGACGCCGAGTTCCACGTCGCAGTGGGGCACGTGTACCTCTGTCTCTTATACACATCTGACGCTGCCGACGAAGAGG
>CALKVR010000938.1 GCA_938004815.1 uncultured Polyangiaceae bacterium
ACCAAGAACCGCCTCCTCGGCAAGCGACAGGACGCGCAGACGGTCCGCCTCGAGTCCAACGTCCTCACCCTCGCTCCCGGGGTCATCTTCAGCGTCTTCGATCACCCCCACGCCGCCCTCGCCTCGAGCCCGGGTCTCTTGACCACCGCCGCCGCGATCGAGGGCGCGTACAACGACATCTGGCGCGTGCGCGTCGAGGCGGTCTTCGCCGACGTGCCGTTCCGCCCGCAACCCGTCACCCCCACGCCGCGCGTGCACGGCCTGGAGAGCGCGACGGTGGTGGGCCCCCAGACCGACGAGATCCACTGTGACGAGTACGCGCGCGTGCGCGTCCATTTCCACTGGGACCGCGAGAGCAAGCGCGACCAGGAGAGCTCTTGCTGGGTGCCGACCAACCAGCCATGGGCGGGGGCTGGGTTCGGTGGCATCAACATCCCCCGCGTCGGGCAAGAGGTGCTGGTCGAGTTCTTGAGCGGAGACCCCGACCGCCCCGTCGTCGTCGGCCGCGTCTTCACCGAGCACCAGCCGCCGCCCTACCCGATGCCCGAGGGCAAGAAGCTCACCGGCATCATCGGCAAGTCGACGCCCCAGCTGGTCGCGGGCGCGTACCACGAGACGGGCATGGACGACAGCGACATGCGCGACCAGCTCCGCGAGTACGGCGGCTTGAGCGGGCGCGAGGTGTTCTGGGCCAAACCGCCATCGCCCATCGACCCGGTCGTCGGCCAGAACTCGTTCGTGATCGGCGATGCGGTCCAGGAGGACATCACGTTCATCCAGGCCCGCAAAGACTTGAACATGCTGGTCAAGAACAAGTGGACGGCCGTGATCGGCAACTATCGCGGCACGCGCGTCGGCTTCAACGACCTCTTACACGTCAAGA
The DNA here is from genome assembly GCA_938004815.1 of uncultured Polyangiaceae bacterium. Classification (GTDB taxonomy): domain Bacteria; phylum Myxococcota_A; class Polyangia; order Polyangiales; family Polyangiaceae; genus Xiheicaenibacterium. The sequence goes on from CALKVR010000938.1 coordinate 884, forward strand.
ACAAGCAGCAGGTCGACGTCGGCAACGAGTCGGCGCTGCTCGTCCGCAGCGACCAGACGATCGAGGTCGGCGAGCTGCGTGAAGAGAAGGTCAAGGGCGACCTCTCGCTGCGGAGCCTCGGCGACATGATCATCACCACCGAGGGCACGCTCACCTACAAGGCCAAGGGCGGCATCGTCTTCCAGAGCGCCAAGGTGCTGCGGTTCGAGGTCGGCGACTCTTCGATCTCCGTCAACGGGATGACCATCATCGTGGACGCGCCGTTCGTCCACATCAACCCCAAGACCTGACGAGAAAGACCCACGTATGAGCGCCATCAACGACGCGCAGACGAACATCGCCAGCGGCGACAGCCTCGACGTCAGGCGGTTCTCGGTCCGCCAGGGGATCAGCGAGCTCTTCACCATCGAGCTCACGGTGGTCTCGCCCCAGCTGGCGATCGACTTCGACCAGGTCATCGGCCTCCCCGCTGATTTCTCGCTCGGCACGGGCAGTGCGCTCGACGCGATCGTCCAGAGCCGATCCGTCCAGGCGTGGTCGGGCATCTGCCGCGAGATGGAGCAGATCCGCGTCGACGAGATGGGCCTCGCGACGTACCGGCTCGAGATCGTACCTCGCGCGTGGCTGATGACCCAGCGGACGAACTTCCGGATCTTCCAGTATCAGTCCGAGCTCGAGATCGTGCGGCAGCTCCTCGGCGAGTGGGGCGTCGAGCACGAGGTCCGGGTCGACCCGGGCGCGCACCTCGGGCGCAAGTTCCGCGTGCAGTACGAGGAGTCCGACTTCGCGTTCATGAGCAGGCTGCTCGAAGACGCCGGGATCAGCTACACGTTCGAGCAATCGGACGCGGGCACCAAGCTCGTGCTCGACGACGCGCCCGAGACGCGCGAGATGGCAGAGCCGCTCCTCTCGTTCTACGACGAGCCGGGCAGCAGCCAGAGCCGCTTCGTGACAAAGCTCGCCGTGGGCTCCCGGCTCCGCCCCGGCGCGATGCGCGTGGGCGACGTCGACTTTCGCCGCGCGAGCAGAAAGCAACCCGCGCAAGAGACGACGTTCGGCCTCGAGCAGGAGCAACCGCTCGAGCAGTTCGATTTCGAGCCGGGCGCGTTCCTCTACACCACGAGCGCGGGCGGCAACACACCCGCGGCCGACGACCGCGGCACCGCCCGCACCGACGACGCGGCTGGCGCCCGTAAGACGATGAATCGCCTCCTCGGGCACCGAAATGACGCCAACGTCGTCGCGTTCGTCTCGGACGTCCTCGCCCTCGTCCCGGGGACCATCCTCTCGATCGTCAACCATCCGCACGCGGCGGTGAGCGGCTCTCTCCTGGTCACGCGCGCCACGATCGAGGCCGACTACAACGCCGAGTGGCGGGCTCAGGTCGAGTCGGTTCCGGCGTCGCAGCCCTACAAGCCTGCGCTCGTGACCCCCAAGCCGCGGGTAAGGGGGCTCGAGACGGCGACGATCGTCGGCCCGGGTGGCGAAGAGATCTACACCGACGAGTACGCTCGCGTCCGCGTCCACTTCCACTGGGACCGCGAGAGCGCTCACGACGAGCGCAGCTCGTGCTGGCTGCCCACCAATCAGCCCTGGGCGGGCAACGCGTTCGGCGCCATCAACCTGCCGCGCATCGGGCAAGAGGTGCTGGTCGAGTTCTTGGCCGGCGACCCCGACCGGCCCGTCGTCATCGGCCGCGTTTACACCGAGCCGAACCCACCGCCCGATCCGTTGCCGAAGTACAAGAACGTGTCGGGCCTCTTCAGCGAGGCGACGCCCCGGATGGTCATGGGCGCGGCCGATGGCACCGCCGCCGGCGCCAACTTGAGCCCGCTCGGCGGCACGCCGATGACAGCCCAGCAGATCAACGACACGGTGACGCAGCCGGGGCCGTTCCAGGCGGTCTCGCCCACCGGGACCAACCACCAGTGGACCGGGAGCGGCCTCAAGATCGACGACACGAGCATGGCCGAGAACCTGTACATCCAGGCCAACCGGGATCTTCACATGGTCGCCTGGAACGACTGGAAGACGGTGATCGGCAACAGCCGCGCGACCAAGATCGGCACCGATGATTTCACCAAGATCGAGGGTAGCCAGGGCGTTCGGATCGACAACGAGCAACGCACGACGGTCAAGAACGACTGCAAGGTGAAGGTGCACGGCAAGCGCACCGACAAGGTCGGCAAGCGGATGACGCAGGAGTCACAGGGCGACATCGTCGCCGAGTCGAGCTACGGCAACCTCGTCATCGGGGCCAAGGGCGTCATCCGGGTCGAGAGCGACGAGAAGATTCAGCTTCAGTCCACCGACACGGGCTGGCAGGGCACGAAGTCGCTCGTGACGATCGGGCCCAACGACATCACGTTCCTCGCCGGGACGAACAAGGTCGAGATCAACCCGCGGGGCTCTCAGACCCCGTCCGAGAGCGTGGGGGGGATCTGGCTCACGCCCGAGGAGCAGGCAGCGCGCGATCAGGCCCGCGCCGAGCAAGAGGCGGCCGCAGCAGCTGGCCGCGACGAGCGGCTCGCCAGGGGCGCCGAGGTCATGCAGGGTCTATCCCAATACGAGCAGCCGACGGGCCGGGGCGAAGACTTCTTCGCACGTCAGCGGCTACAGGACGCGGGCATCACGCAGCGCGCGGAGCAGGACATGATCATCGACAACTACATGCGGCGAAACAGCCTCGACATGCAGTGATGCACGAGAGAGTCGCAGAGGCAGTCTACGACATCGCGTCACGCGGCGTGGCGGTCGTGTTCGTCGGCACCACCGACGGGCTACCGGTCGGTGAGCGCGTGAGCTTCACCGTTCTTCGCCCCGACGGGACGGCGGTGCGCAGCACCGGCACCGTCGGTCCTATCCCCCACGCGGCGGCCCTGCCCGTGAATCGTTCGTCGCTGTTCATTCAAGACCTCACGACGACAGACGTGCCGGTCGGGTCGGTGATCACGATCGAGCCAGCGCCCGCGTCGTCTTCTTGATCAGAGGACGCGGGGCGCGCGCACATGGGACGCGCCCCGCGAAGCTCGCTCAGCCAATCATCGCGCACCTCCTCGCCAGCCGATGGGCGCTCGCCGGTTGTTCTCGTGCTTCAGCGGTTGTCTGACGCCGCCGGGGCCGCGCTCGAAGCCGCGCTTCGGCTTCGTCGCGCGCGGCGGGGTCGACGGCGGCGCCTTCTTCGGCGCTTCTCCCGGGGTCTCGTTCGGCTGAGTCGTTTCGACAGGGGTGTCTTTGACGGCGGTCATTGCGGCCTCTTCACGTTTCGAGGTTGGCGGTTTGCCGGCGAGCGGACGCACCTCACCGTTTCGGCTGCTGCGTTTGCAGGGCCGACGGCACGCCCCGATGGCGAGGCCAACGCGTGACCAATCGCATGCGGATGAGAGCATCCGCGTCTGCGCGCCACGCTCGAACCTCACCATCGCGGAGCCCCTCACCGTGCGGATCGCACGAGCGGGGCGCGGGAGCTGGAGTCAGCTCACCGGACGATGGTTTGGGGCTCGATCATCGATAGCGCATAGGCAGCGCGGGATCGCCGCGCTGAAAGAGCTGTAACACGCGCACGCGTGCTTCGCCAGCGTCGAGCCTCACGTGCTCTGAAGAATGACTCTTCGCAACGCGGCGCCGAGGCCGATCGCCAACAGCACGGCGAGCACGACCCAGGGCGCCTTCGACTGCGGCGCAGCGCCGGTGGGTTGCGGAGATGCGACCGCGCGCATGGCAGCGGCCGCGGCAGGAGAAGGCTCGCCCCGGGGTCGTGGTTTTCGCGCCCCTTCACGTTCGCGCTCGCGCTGCTTGCGCGCGGCGCGCTTCAGCTTGCCCTTCTTGACCTCGCGCCCTGCATCCAAAACCGCGACGAGGCGCGTGCGCTGCTCGTCGAGCGCAGCATCGGCGATCGGCTTGGCAGAGGGCTCGGGCGCGGGCGCGGGCTCGCCGGCCGCCTCCGGCTCGGGCGCGGGCGCGAGCACCGGAGCCTCGACCTCGGCCACCGGTTCGACCTCGGCCACCGGGTCGACCTCGGCCACC
>CALKVR010000939.1 GCA_938004815.1 uncultured Polyangiaceae bacterium
GCTCTCGATCACGTCTGCGTGAAGGACTGGGTTCGTGGCGCTGGCCAGGTGCACCGGGTGGGTGACGATCTTAGGCTCGGCGGCGCCGATCTCTCGAAGCAACTCCTGCACGAGCTCGACTTTTGTCGCGCCCACGTCGGCGAAGCCGGCCGGAAAGCGGCACACGTTGGGCCCCTCCAGAATGTCACAGTCGACGAGCACGAATCGCTCGGCACCTGCGCGGCGCAGCGACAAGGCGACTCTGCTTCCGACCGAGCCTACCCCGACCAGTGCAAAAGTAAGCTCCGACAACCGCTGTCGCAGCCGATCCGGAGTGCGAGGCCCCACCTCCGTATGCATCGGCATGTCCGTAAGCTCGATGACCCTCTCCTTGATCCTGAAGTACCCGCGCGTTGGACCATCAGGCGATCGGAGAAGCGCCAGCGCCGGTGGTTCGGGGATCGATCCGCTCTCGGCGTGCTCTCGCACGAACGCATCGAACGCTTCGAGATCGGTTGGGATCACCCGCGGGGCCCCTTCCTTCAGCAGGACAAAGCCACCCTTCAAGCGACCGGGCTCGCGCGCAACCCCGGGCGGAAGATCGCTCAGTGGCGAGCCCTCGGGGAACGTGACCGGGAAGAAGCGAAGGCCATTTCGTGGGCCGAAGATCCATTCGAACTGACAGCCGGTCGTCGCCCTCGCGAGTAGGGTGTCGAAGCCGGGGGGACGAACGAGCACGCCTTTCGCGCCGCGAATCCGATCGGCGAGGTCCGCTTCATGCCGCGACGGAACATCGATGGGTTCCACCTCGGAAATGATCTCCGACGCGATGAGGCGCCACGCACTCCGAATCATGTCTGCAACCGTGTGACAGGGGTGCCAGTTGTCGGGCCCGAGCTCGAGACAGAGGACGCCGCTCCGAACGAATTGATGAGAGTGAAGTGAGAGATACGGCACCGGCCGAACCGAGGGGCAGCCCTCCGGGTAGTGCGGCGGAAACCGCACCTCTAGGCTGATCGCCCTCGAACCCAGCGCGAGATCGACGATGAGGCGAGGGGCGCCTTCCTCCCGCTTCCATCGGTGGGAGCGGACGATGGGGACGTCTCCGTTGCGCAGCGAAACGAGGGCTGCGTCCTCCTCGACGAGGCGACTCGGGAGCCTTTTCCACCACGGTTCAGTCATCGGCAAAGCCCGCTGGCTTGTTCGGTCGGACCGGCACCGGTGGAAACGAAGCCGCCTTGGCTGCCGCGGACGCGGCCGGGAACTTCGATCCAAAGACCTCTCGCCAGAGCTTCGTGCTCTCGCCGATGTCCGTGTGATCGATGGCGGCTCGAACGGTAGGAAGGACGGCGTCGACCTTCTCCATGAACGCGCGAAAATCATCGGCGCTCAGCCGGTGGGCGACGTTGTGAGAAGGCACGCCGGGGTCGGACAGGTGCGGAACCCGACTCAACAGGATGTCGCTCCCGTATCGCGCTTGAAGGTTGCTCAACAGCTGAACGAAGCCTTCGGCGTGGTCGCGGACGCTGCGGCCAGCGCATTCTCCAGCGAACCGCTCGAGCACGTACCCCTTCGGATACTTCGGCGTCGAATAGGTCTCCTTGCGCCACCACTTGACCATCTTCACCAACGGGACGAAGTAGCCGCCGCATGACGCGTTTACGTCAGTCGTCCATTGAAGCTGGCGCTTCGGATCGGTTTCGACCCAGCGACCTAGGTCGCGATCGGGGATCAGCAGCGGGTGATCGACCCACGCCTTGGCGTTCTCGATTTCATCTGCCGTGCGGACGGACTCGAGGAGCGCCGCCTCGGTGCGAAGATGGCGGGATGTCGCGATGACGACGTCCATCGTGACGTAGCTGAGGCTGACGCAGTACGAACGATTCTGAGGAGTGACCCGGTCGTAGTACTTGCGCAGGCACTTCTCCAATTGCGCGTTCGCGTCGCTCGGCGTTGTCGCGTCGGGGTCGAGTGAGGTGACCACGACGATGTCCACGTCCTTGCCCGGGTGGATCGCCGTTTTTCGCTTGTACGAGCCCTGAAGGAACGTGTTCACGTGAATCTTGGAGAAGTCCTCGTCCGCAGCGAGCCGCTTTCGGAGCACGGTGTGCCCCTTCTGCTGATCCTCCTTGTAGGAGGGGCTCGGCTCGATCTCAGCGAGGAATTCCTTGAAGTATGACGGCAGCTTCATGGCACTCAGCTTCTTTCAGGGCGTAGTCATCCCGGGGCGATACGCGCGCGTGGCGCTACCGAAGTCGAACTCGTAGACGGTGGTCGGGCCGAGCACGGTTCCCGACTGGCCCAGGAGAAAGGCGATACTCGCCGGACATGACGGAAAGACGTGGATGCGTTGCGGCCGGAGCTTCGCGATCGTCGGGGTCAACTCCCGGATGAGTTCATCGGCGAGCCACCGCGCATGTGGCCCGTCGTGGACGGCGCCAGGCCCAGGTTCTGGAAGGGCCGCATGGATGATGGTTCCCACCGTGGGGAGCGTCTCGCGGGCGTAGCGAGTGGCATCTGCGTGCGCGACGTGGGTAACCGAGATGATGATCGCAGCATCTTCTCCCGCGGTTCCTTCGGTCGCCACCTGCCATGTGCCGGCGCCGTCCGGCCTGCGGGCGGCACTCACGTCCCACAACTCGATCCCCCTTCCCTTCACACGCTGTCGTAGAAGCACGCGAAGACCGGCCTTGGGGTCCAGCATGCGCCCCACAAACCACGCGATCGAGAGGTGTGCATCGAAGGCGACGTGGACGGGCTGAGTTAGGGTTTCGAGCGTCGGCAAGCATGAATTGAGGCGTTCGCGGATCGGTCCTGCCCACGCGTCCCCGCTCACCGGGACGCGCTGCTCGAACAGGTCGGTGAGGTCGACGACGCAAGCACCGTCGGTCTCCGGCACGTGTGCCCAGCGCGGGAACGACCGCACGGCGAACGTCGACCGGTAAGAGGGGAATTGATCGGCCACCAGACCCTGCTGCTCGACGACGGCGCGCAGCGACTCGGGCGTGTGTTCCGTTCGACCGCTCTCGATGAATCGCGCGCCGAGGTCGTCGTAGGGACTGTGATCGGTGCCGGGCATTAGTGGCCGCAGCCCCGCGAGCTGACACCGATCCTGAATCCAGAGCTCGGCATCCTCTTGCGACACCGAGGAGGTTGAGAACCGCAGGCTCTTCACGAATCCGGAGAACGCATCTTGCGAGAGGCCTGATGTCTCCTCCCACCGCGAGCGGATCTTGCCGACGTTGCTACGCGGCTTCGCGCTCATGAAGTCCGGCGAAAGGTAACCACCATCGCGGATCAGCGGCGCGAGCGGACTATCCGGATCCCAGGGCCAATTGGTCACAAGGCTAAGCCGGGCACCGGGATGGACGTCGCGCAGTTCGGACCACGCGGCGGCGAGTCGAGCGAGGATCGCGTCCTTCGTGCCGGTCCATGCCGGGTCGAGCACGTTGTCGTGATCCACGACTCCGGTCTTGGCGACGTGGAACTTCAACTGGTGGAAGTCTGCCGTGACGAGCGCCCCGCGGTCGTTGACGCCCGGCGCGGCGTAAAAGACGACAACGTCGTCGACGGCATCGACGCCGCGGTGCTCGAGAATCACCTTCGACACGCGCGGCTGCGGGACGAGCATCGCGAGCGCGTGTCGCCAGAAGAATCGAACCTGATACCGGATGCCAGCAGCTACGGCGCCGAGCGAAGGAGTCCCCATCGGCGCCCAAGCCTGAACCGATTTCTAGTACCCTGCAAGCGTCGCTGCGTAAGTCGGCCGGAACGTTTTGAAATCTTGAGAGATGTCACGCTTGAGCGCGTCCCGAGTTTCGACGGACGATCGTGGCCCAAATCGTGGCCCAGCTCATGGGAGCCAGCGCGAATCAGAGGCACCCTGAGGGAAATGAGCGGGTCGCCCAGTTTCGTGAATCGAGCCGTTTTCCGCGAGATCTTCGCCAAGAAGACGCCCGCAGCACGTGCTGCCGTCCGCCTCGCGGAAGGGTTCGAGTCCCTGTCGACCCACCCCCAGCGCCAAGCAACGAACCCTCGGGGTAGGGCGAGGCGCGGCCGCGGCAGCTCGGCGGGGTGACCCTCTTGCCGTAGGATCGCCGCCGACGCTCGGGATGACCCACCCTACCCCGCTTGCTCCGCCCGTTCGCGCCGCGCTCGCGCTCGCTTGGCTGCTCGGCTGCAGCGGCGGCGAGGCGGGGAGCGCGCTCTCGCCGGCCGGGTCGGCGGCCACGAACGCGAACGCGGACGCGACCGTCTCGGCCGAGGTCGCGTCGCCGTCGGCTTCGGCCTCCGTTGCGGCGGCGCCGATCTGCGACGGAGAGGCGTGCTGGACGCTCGGGGGGAAGGAAAAGGATCCGCAGCGCTCGGAGGCGTACTACCGCGAGGGCTGCAACCAGGAGCACCCGCGGTCGTGCGATTTCTTGGCGCAGATGCTCGACGATCCGAGCTGCGGCCGACCGTTCTGCCTGAACGACGACGGCGTCGCGGTGGCGCGCCGCGGCTGTCGCCTCGGGGCGAAGAGCTCGTGCCTCTACCTCGCCGAGACGTTGAAGGACAAAGCCGACAAGGCGGAGATCGAGCAGCTCTACACGATGGGCTGCGACGACGCGTCGGCGATCATCCAGGACTACGCCTGTCGCGGGGCGGCCGATCTCGCCCTCGCCCGAGGCGATCTGCCCAAGGCCGCCGCCCTCGCCGAGAAGCGCTGCCAGAACGACACCCCTCCGAAAGGCGACCAGCCCGTCATCGAAGGCGCCAAGGGCGGGTGCTCGCTCTACGGTTTTCTCCTCGCCACCGGCCAAGGGGTGAAGCAGGACGAGCGCAAGGGGCGAGAGCTCTTGCGCCTGATGTGCTCGCTCGATGAAGAAGCGGCGTGCGAGTTTCTGAAGCAGCTCGAGCGCGACCGGCGGTGAAGCCCCGGCGGCGGCGC
>CALKVR010000940.1 GCA_938004815.1 uncultured Polyangiaceae bacterium
ACGTGATGTCGCCGCGCAGCTCGCCATCGCACACGAGCGTCGGACCGTCGTGCGCGCAGCCGGGTGGAAACGCGAGCTTCACCTCCGCGCTGGCACCCTGGCTGTCGACGGGCTGAGTCCAAGCGACGTCGAAGCGGCCCGGAGCGGTCTCTTCGAGGACGAGCACCCCCGGCTCGAAGTCGTGGGCGATCGCGCGACCAGGCGCGAGCGCGACGACAGCGGCGAGCGCGACGACAGCGGCGAGCGGGGCGGGACGACGCGTCATGGTTCGTCGACCGACCACCGGGACCGCAGCTCGGTGATCGCGGCCGCGACCCCCTCCTCGCGCTTGACGTCTCTCCAGCGCTTCGCGACATCGTCACGCGCGCTCTCGAAGTCGGGCGCTTGGGCCGCGATGCGGCCATCGACGCGAACGAGGTGGTAGCCGAACGTCGAGCGCTGCCGCTCCCACGAGCGGTCGGACTGTGCCTCGAGGCCGTCGGCGAACTCAGCGCCGAACGTCTCGGCGAGGTCCGCGAGCTTCCGCTTGCGGTACCGGCGCCCGCCCTGGAACGTATCGCCCATCGTCGCGGCGTCGCCGCCGGCCTTGAGCGACGCGAGCAGCTCGTTCGCGCGCGCGAGGGCGGCGTCGTCGTCGCCGGACACGAACACGTGGGTGAAGTCGATGACCTGCTCCTTGGCGAACTCGTCGCGGCTCTCGTCGAAGTACGCCCGCAGCTCTTCGTCGGTCGGCTCGGGCACGACCACGCCCTCGCGGAGGATGCGCGCCATCTTGGCCACCACGCGGTCACGCACCCGCGCGTCGTCGCGATCCAACCCCCGCGCGAGGCCCTCTCGGTAGAGGATCTCTTCGTCCACCCAGCGCGACACCAGGAGCTCGGTCTCGGTCGCCGTCGGCGGTCGCTTCTGCGAGCGCTCCCAGTCGGCGATCAGCCCCGCTCGTTGTTCGGCCGTCACCGAGACGCGCCGGTCGCCGGGCGAGTCCGCGCCCATCGCCGCGTCGAGCCCGAAGATGAGCGCGCCGAGCACCACGAAGTGAACGAGCGGCTCCGAAGCGAGCCTCCTCAGAGCGGGCGACACGGCGGCAGTCTACCTCGCAAAGACCCCTATCCTCGCGGCGTACGAGCGAGCATGACCCGCGCCGATATCGACGACCTCATCGATGGGACCATGGCGGTCGAGGGCGGCGTGGGCGGCGCGGCCCCACTCCCGTTTCGAGCCTCGTCGAGCCGGCCGCCGGCCGCGGTGGCTGGCCGCGCGCCGCCTTCGTTCGGCGGGCTCCCGTTTCATTCGGCGCCGCCGGGCGGCCCGTACGTTCAGGGGCCGACCGCGCTCGCGGCCATCCATGCCTCGGCGGCCGGCCTCGGCGTCGCGCCGCCACCGGCACGGGCGGAGCTCGCGCACGATCGCGCGGCGACCCTCGGCGTGGACAGCGCGCTCGGGGCATCGAACGCGGCCGCCTCGTGCGAGGCCGTCTCCCCCCGCGTCGTCCCCGACTGCTACCGGCGATCGCGCGGCGCCGCGGTCGAGGTCATCTGGGTCGACGAAGCAGGCTACGCGGCGCCCTCTCGCCAGCACGCCGAGCCGAGCGAGCTCGGGGACGAGTTTCTCGAGCCAGGCCAGGCCATCGACATCGACCACGCGCGCGCGCGCGCCGTGAGCGCGCTCGCGCGCGGCGACGTCACCTCGGGCTGCGACCTCGCCCATCGCCACGAAGCCGCCATCGGAAGCGGCGATCGCTTCGTCGCCCTCGTCGAAGGCGAGCTCGAGGTCCGCTTCGAGCCCGCGCAGGCGTCCAAGGTCCTGATGGCGCTCACGGCCCAGCTCGCCACCGTCGATGCGCGCATCAGGTCGGCGCACGACTTCGCGAGCCAGCCCGGCGTCGACATCGTCCCGAGCCTCGCCATCGGGCACGAGCAGCGCTTGCGCGAAGCCATCAGCCACCAACCGCGCGAGACCCGCACGTTCATCGAGAGCCACGCCGAGCGCGCCCTCCTCGAGACGCGTGGCTACGACAAGCGCGCCCTCTTCGGCGGCACCGTCCTCGTCGCCACTTTCATCCCCGCCGACGGCAGCGCGCGCGTGCCGCTCTACATTCCCGAGAGCGCCGCCAAAGATCTCCCGATCATGAGGCGCTTTGCCCTTCGCGCCGTCGTCGAGGTGCGCTGCAGACAGGAGTCGGCAGAGCCCGGGCCGATCGCGTTGCGCGCGCTCGCGCTCGGCCGCATCGCGGCGGTAGCGTCGGGTTAGTTGAAGCGGACGTCGAGGTAAGCGCCAGCGCCGTGTCTCCCGACGGAGCCGCGGACGCCCTGCCCATTCGAAGTCACCGATGCGTGGCTGTGAATCGCGAAGCGTGCTGGTGCGTTGGTGCGCGCCGACGCACCCATGGCTGAACGAGAGCAGGTGGCCCCTCGACGACCCCGGAGCCGAAGGATACGCTCGTCCCATGCTCAGCTTGGATACACTTAGCCCTTCTTCTTTCGTCGATCAGGAGCGCGATCGCCTCCAGGCGCACTTCGAGTGGGTGATCGCCGTCCTCCGGGCCCAGCCCACGGGCCACCTCGACGGCGGCGCGCTCGCCGCGCGCGAACGCATGATCGGCGCGCTCGAATTCTACCGCGACCGCGGTGTGTTTCCGCGCAACCCGCTCCACGATCGCATGGTGCCGACCTTCGTCGATCACGGCGGTCGCGAGTGCGCCGTCGCGCACCTCATGCAGACCACGGGCGACGACGACTTCGTCGCGCGCATCCACGATCGGCTCAACCTCGAGCATGTCGCCGCGATGGTCGGTCCCGAGCTCGACGCGTGGGCCGAGCGCGCAGGCTTGTCGGTGTACGAGGTGGCGTTCATTCAGCCGGACTACTGCACCGGCCCAGAGCCGCCGTGCACCAGCCTCGTCTCGGAGAACTGCAATCCGAATGGTGGGGCTCCGATTGGCTGTCCTTGCCACCTGGACCCTTGGCCGGATGGCAGCAGCTGCAGCGTCGACTTCGATTTCTGTCGCCCCGGCAAGTGCCAGTCGGGAACGTGCATTGCCGATGAAGGCGGGCGCGACTGCGACGATGGTGATCCGACGACCGCCGACACGTGTGACCCGAGCGACGGCTGCGTGTCCGCGGCGATCGCACTTCCTGGTGGCCAGCCGGGCGGGGAGGCCGACGACGGGAGCTCGAGCGAGACGGGAACGTCAAACGACCCGCAAGCTGCGGGTGCCCACCGAGATCTTCCGGACGGTTCGATTGCGCCGTTGCTTGCCGCGGTTTTCCTGTTGGGCGCGATGCGTCGGCGCCCGGGCGTGCATCGCCAATGAGATGGACGGCAGGAATCGCGTGGCTGTTTGCTCTGGGCTGGACCGCGTGCGAGAGGAACGCCGGCGAGCAGGACGCGACGGACGGGCCCGACGGAGCGCCACCGGCAGGCGACACGGCGTGTGCCCGCTATTGCAATGCGGCGAACGATGTCGATGGCTGCGAGCGGTTTGAGGACTGCGAGGCCACCTGCGAAGAGGCCGCAGAGCTCTACGGGGCCAGCTGCGTGGCCGAGCGCGACGCGGTCTACGAATGCGCCGTCAAAGACGGTCTGGTCTGCGACGGCGGGCATGCCGTTCCCGCCAAGGGTACTTGCGGATACTGGCTGGCGGCGCTTCAAGAGTGCGATATTTGCAGGAGCTACTGCAGCCGAGCACGCAACGCCGGATGCGAGCCCGCCGACTGCATGTCGGACTGCGAGGCGGACAGGGACCTCCCCGGCTGCTGGCACTACGGATTCGGCATCTGGGATTGCCTCGCTTCCGAGCCCGTGAGCTGCGCCGGCGTCGACCCGGCGATTCCGGAGGCGTGCGCGTACGAGGCGGAGTCCTCAGCCCACTGCATCGCCAAAGCTGATCTCTGTCGAGGCGCGTGCTTGGCCGTCGCAGCCGCCGGAAGCGCGTGCACCTTCGACGGCCAGAGCGCGTGCATGACTGCCTGCGATGCACTGCTGAATCAAGACAGCTGCGCCAACGAGTTCAGCGACTACGCGGAATGTGTCGCGGACATGTACAGCGTCAGCTGCCTCGACGGCGCGGTGGTTACGTATTGCGACCGCCCCACCTGCCTCCCCCCGGGCGCCGACCCCTTCACCGGCCGCTGACGCTCACGCCTTCAAGAACGGCAGCCAGTCGTGCGCCGCGTGCTTGACCGGCTCGCTCCACAGATCGTGCGGGAACCACGAGTCGCCGTTGTAATCGATCATGGGGCCGTACCCACCGTACTCGGACTCTTCGTAGTCGGTGGGGTCGAGGCCGAGCGCCTGGAGGAGGGTGCCGTGGTACTGCATGAGCATGAGCCCGATGTGTGACTCGTCGTTGCTGCCCTCGTAGAGCGTGGCCCCGCTCATGTTGCGGTAGTCGCAGAAGCTGCCGGTGGTGAGCGCGCCGGTGGCGGCGCCGGCCATGACGACGCCCCAGTCGAGGTTGTCATGGGTGCGGATGCCGCTCTCTTGCGTCCAGGTGACGAGCGACGAATCGAGCAGGGTGGCACCGTTGCCGTCGTCGATGCCGTCGAGCTTCTCGATGAAGCGCAGGAACACCCGCTCGAAGTAGCGCTGCGACCCGTCGCGGATGTGGTCCTGGGCGTTGACGTTCGGCAGCGGATCTTGGGGCGTGCTCTGGTCGGCGCGGTGAGCGACCTCTTGGTGGTAGTCGGCACCCGTGTAGTTCATCAGGATGTCCGACGAGATCGTCCCGATGCGGCACGTGTCGCAGCTCAGCGCGATCGCCATCACGTCGGCGTACGCGTTGACGTACTTGGCTTGGGTGTCGGGGTTGGTGAAGTAGTCGCCCACCCACGGGCCGGTCGGGTCCTCGGTCGGCCCCTCGACGGTGCCGCACGTCTGACCGGCGTTGAGCGACGCCTCCAGATCTTCGAGCCGGCTGATGTGCGCCTCGAGGCGGTCCTTGTCGGCCTTCGAGATGCGCGAGCCGTCGCGCACCCGCTTGAAGTCGGCGAGGACGCTGTCGACGACCGGCGGGCGCACGACCTCGTTCGGGTCGGGGGGCGTGTAGACCGCGTCGAAGAGGTCGTACACGCTGTGCGAGCTCGGCATCGACTGGAGCGGGCTGTTCGGATCGCTCGGGTTCTCGTGCCCGACCGAGATGCTGCCGGTGGCGGCGAGGTTCATCGACCGCACCTTGGGCACGCTCGAGTAGAACTTCGTCGAGTACGCGAGCACCTGATCGATCGTCGGGCGCATCAGCGGGGTGCCGCTCGGGTCGTTGCTGGTGACGTTGCCGAGGTGGCAGCCCTCGTTGTGGGCGATGTACCGCGCGACGTCGAGCCCGCGCAGGACGTTCATCTTGCTCGCGAGGGCCTGGGTGAAGACGCTCGAGCTCGCGCTCAAGACGGGCGAGAGCGACGCGACGCCGTTCTGCACGTTCAGGGTGAGCGCGCCGCGCCGCACGTTGTAGCCGGCGTAGCTGAGGTTCTGCGTCAGCGTCGCCTGCGCGGGGAACATGTTGGTCGAGCGCACGCCGCCGTGGCCGGTGGCAAAGGCGATGAACCGCCGGGGGGCGCCGCTCGGCGCGGCCGTCGACTCTTTCTTCGAGACGAGCGACTCGAGGAACGGGATGGCGAGCACAGCGCCGCCGATACCGCGGAGAAACATTCGTCGGGACGCGCCGTTGGTCTTCTTCATGGTCGACTCCTTCACGGCGTGTAGGACTTCTTCTGGAACTGGGGGTTGAGCGCCATGCTCTTGAGGATGGAGCCGAGGTCACCTCCATCGAGCAGGGCTTGGTGGGTGTCGGCCAAGAGGCAGCCGTCGCCCTCGCCCTCTTCACGACCGAACGTGAACCGGAAGTATCGGCGCGCGAAGCAGGCCTGCGGCTTCTCGCTCTCGAGCATGTACTGGTTCAGGTCGGCGGCCGTCGTCGCGGTCCGCATGTCCTCGTCGGTGACCTGCGGGACCGCCGACGTGTCGACGGTGGCCGTGCCGAGCGGATCACCCGTCATCTTGTCGTACGCCGTCTCGGTCGTGCGGAACCGGCCGAGCGCGTCGAAGTTCTCGGTGACGAAGCCGAGCGGGTTGATGAGCGTGGTGTGGCACGCCGCGCAGTCCGACCGGGCCTCGCTGACGGCGACCGCGAGATCGCGAGCCGTCACGCCCGCCGGCTCGAGCTCCATCGCCACCGCCATCGCGTCGCCCGGAGGCGGCGGCACCGTGTCGCAGAGGATCGCCTTGCGGAGGAACACGCCTTTCATGATCGGGTGCGTCGCCGAGCTGCCGCTGGCCAGGAGCAGCGCGCGCGTCGTCACGCCTTGGCGCTCGGCCTGGAGCGCAGGCGGCTCGCCGCCGTTCCAGACGGAGACACCGTAGAGCGTCGCGACGTCCTCGTTCTCGGCGAACGAGCGGTCAGAGGTGAAGAACGCGTCGAAGCTCGCGGGGGCGTCGACCGAGTAGTACCGGCCCATCCGCGCGACCTCGTCGACCATGTGCTGGCGCGTCTCGCCGGTCGGGGTGAAGTCGCCGCGAAACGCGTCGAAGTCGGGGGTACCGACGCCCGAGTCGAGCGAGCCGAGGTGCTGGGGGTCGAGCCACTCGCCGTAGAACTCGTCGAGCGCGCGCTGCGCCCGCGGATCGCTGAAAAGTCGCTCGACCTGCGCCTGGTACACCTCGTCTTTCGAGAGCTCGCCAGAGTCGGCGAGCGCCCAGAGCTCGTCGTCGGGGCCCGTCTGCCAGAAATGGAACGACAGGCGATTGGCGAGCTCGTGCGCCGAGAGCTGCACCGCGCCGTCGGCGGGCTCGCCCACCCCCGGCTCCACGAAATAGAGAAAGCTCGGCGCGCTGAGGAGGACCGTGATGATGTCGGCGTAGTCCTCGGCCTCGAGCGTCGAGCCGGCGACGGCATGGTAGAAGGCCACGTCGTCGGTCGTGATGGGGCGACGCAAGATGCGCGGCGCGATCTTCTCGATGAAAGCATCGATGCAAGCGCCGTCGTTCGACGCGTCGGCGTCGGTCGCGCAGCTACCGGCTGCCTCGGTCAGGCGCGCCGGATCATCGACGATGGCCTTGCCGACCTCGGCGCCCACCTTGTACGCGCCGCTCACCGTCTCTTGAAAGATCGCCTGGTCGAGCCGGCGAAAACCGCCGTACTTGGGCTCGGGGCCCGAGCGCGAGTCGCGCGGCAACGCGTTGACCGGCGATGACACCTCGGTCAGCACCGCGTCCGCGTGCGTCGGCACGATCGAGCGCACCGCGTCCTCGACCACGTTGCGGTACTGGAGGTTCGAGACGCGGCGGAGCGGCAGCTCGTCGGGCAGGATGCCCGGCTTGCACTCGAACGCGCTCGTCGCGTACGCGGTCTCGTTCGGGTCGGGCGGCGCCGACTCGCCGTCCTCACCCCCGATCGCTCCGATGCACCCCAGGCCCGTCGAGGCCAGCACCACGAAGAGGGCGCTCCGGGCAGCCGCAGAAGTAGGCATGGGCGCCCCCGGAGCAACTGCCGTACCGAGCGAGAATCGCGGCGATTTCCGCGGTTTCAAGGGGGTGCGATACCGGCCCCTGCGACGCGGCCGGCTCGGCCTCGGGCAGGGCTGCCCCCTCGCTGTCGCAGTCGCTCCAAGCGCGACCGCTAGCTCATCCGGTGGCTCGGCGGCTCCGACCGCGGCCCGACGTCGGAGGCGAGGACGCGCGGTGAACGCTGGGTCACCGGCTCGCGCCCGCGCCCCGTGCGCGCGCGGCGCGAGATCACGACGTCGCGACCAGCGCGCGGACGAACCGTGACGGCCGCGAGGGCCTCGGTCGCGAGCACGTGCGCGCGGTCGGCCCACACCGTCGCCGACCGTGCGAAGGCGGATGCCTCGAGGTGGCGGGTGGAGACCTCGAGGAAGCGTTCGGCCGGCGGCGGCTCGCCGCTCGCCACCTGCTCCATGAGCGCGTCGAGCTCCGCGCCCGCTTCAGCGGCGGCTCTCTGGGCACGCGTCTCTGCCCGACCCGCCTCCGACAAGGCGCGACGCGCGTTCTCGAGCGACGTGATCGAGGCAGCGCTCATCCCCGGCGCGCGCACGGCGCGATCGAGAGCGAGCAACACCAACGTGGGTTCGGTAGAGCGACTACTTCTCATGATCGGCAATCTCCGCAGGCGACGAGCTCGAGGATCAAAGAACGTCTGACCTGGTCGTGAACCTGGACAGCTACGTCACGATTCCCCGTTCCACGAAGCGTGCCGCCGAAGATTGGGCCGAAGATGTGTGCTCGTGTCGGCGACCGAGCAACCATTTGCCGCCGTCTGCGGCAACCTGTTGCTCGCTCGACCTTCCCAAGGCCGCCGATCTCCCGTCTCATCAGCCCGCACATGACCAAGGCTGCACGTGAGGCGTACCACGTGCACCTGTGCCACCTCGAGAACGTGGTGGCGACGGCGGTGGGTCGGTACCGGTTCACGGATGACGACGACGAGTCGGCCGAGACGATCGAGGGCACGCGGCCGCGGGGGCGCGCGACGCCGCGAACGCTGAACAACAGCCGGGTGCGACCGTACTCGTGGCCGTGCGTCATGGTCTTCGTGAGCGCGTGGATCGATCCCAGCGACTTCGCCTCCAAGGTCGACGACATCGTCCCGCGCCGCCTCCACTTGCCCGACGGACGGGTCGTGCCCACATGCGTGATTTACGCCGAGAAGCGCGACGAGCCCGCGAGCAGCACGCAGACGCTCCGCTTTCCGGACACGATGCTGGGCGGCGGGTATCCGTCGCTCGCCGAGGTGCAGGGGCAGCTGCGCGTGGCGACGGTGGGGTGCCTGGTGTCGGACGGTGATCTGCTCTACGCGCTCACGAACGCACACGTCGCCGGTGAAGCGGGTCGTGAGCTTTTCACGCGCGTGCGCGGCAAGCGCGAGCTACTGGGCCGCAGCGCCGGCAAGCAGCTGACCAAGGTGCCGTTCGAGCGCGCTTACCCCGGGCTCGCCGGGTCGCGTAGCGTCCTGAACCTCGATGCCGCGCTCGTCCGCATCGAGAACGCGTCGCGCTGGACGTCGCGGATCTACGGCATCGGCCAGTTTGGTGAGCTCGCCGACGTCCACGCCGACACCGCGTCGCTCGATCTCGTGGGTTGTCCGGTCGTCGCGTTCGGCGCCGCGTCGGGCCGACTATCGGGCGAGATTCAGGGGCTCTTCTATCGCTACCGGTCCGTCGGCGGGCAAGACCAGCTCGCCGACTTTCTCATCGGGGCGCGCGCCGGCTCCGAGCCGGGCGCGCCCAGCGACATGAGCCGAGCGCTCGGCCGCCACGGCAACTCCGGCGCGGTGTGGTTCCTCGAGCAGCCGGGCGCCCTGCCCCGGCCGATCGCGCTCCACTGGGGTGGCCAGAGCTTCGTGGGCACCGACCGCCAATCGGTGACCGAGTACGCGCTCGCCGCCTCTCTCGGCGTCATCTGCCGCGAGCTCGGCGTCGACATCGTGCGCGACCTGCGCGCCCTCGGTGACCAGCGGTGGGGGGCGGTCGGGCACTACACCGTCGGCGACGTCGCGATGCGCATCGAGACCGACCCCAAGCTCACGGCGCTCCTAGCGAGCAACAGGGCGCGCATCACCGGCGACCCGGACGGCACCGACGACGACGCCTCGTTCACGCCTCTCGCGATGGTCCCCGACTTCGTGTGGAAGCGCCGCCGGGGCGACGCCGAACGCCCTACCCACTTCGCCGATCTCGATCACAAGGGGCCGCTCCACCAGAACAAGACCCTCCTCGAGCTGTCCGAGAACGACGAGTTCTTCGACCCGCACGAGTGGCTCGGCTTCTACGACGCGCTCAACATCGATTACAGAGACGCTGGCAGCTTGCCGTTCCGCGTGTGGCAGCTCTACGACGTGATGGTCGAGGCTCTCCAACAAAGCCCGCCCGACATGCTCCGCTTCGTCGCCGCCGCGGGCGTGATCACCCACTACGTCGGCGACGCCTGCCAGCCCCTCCACGGCACGCGGTGGCACGACGGCTACGGTCAAGAGCGCGACCCGAACGGCCGCGGCGTGCACGGCGCGTACGAGACCGACCTCGTCGCCGCCAAGGCGGTCGAGCTCAACCAGAAGATCGACGAGGCGCTGGCCGCCAATCCCCCCGTCACCCGGGACATCTCCAGCGGCCACGCGTGCGGGCGCGCCATCCTCGTCTTGCAGAAGCGGTCGCTCAACAGCTTGCCTCCCGAGATCATCATCGACACCTTCATCGACGCCACGACCGAAGACGGCACCGATCTCGACGCGATGTGGGCGACGCTGGGCGACCGCACCGCCGATCGCGTGCTCGACGGCGCCAAGGTCCTCGCCTCGATCTGGCGCAGCGCGTGGGAAAAGGCGGGCGGCCCCAACCTCGACGACAGCCTCCTCGGCGCCGTCGACCTCGAAGCCTTGCGCGAGCTCTACCTGACGCAGAGCTTCGCGCGCTCGGTGTGGATCAACTGGATGCGCCGCGAAAAAGACCGTCTGGTGATTGCGCCGCCGCAGTAGGCCGAGAGAGAGAGAACTGCGCGTGGCGCCGGTGGATCCTGCCCGGCGCCGGCGCTCTCAATTACACTCGTCGTCGCGCGACGAGACCCGATTGCAGTCGCCTGGACCGTCCTGCAGGTTGCAGGCTTGGACGGCCGAGGACGATGGGCACTCGTGGAACGAGCCGTTCAGGCAGCACGAGTACGACTCCGACGAGCTCGAGCCCCCGTCGTCGCTGCCATCGCTGCCATCGCCGTCGCCGCCGTCATCACCCCCGCTGTCGTCGCCGCATGCGGCGAACGCGACCGAGCCGACGACGAGTGACAACACCGTCATGATTTGTGACCATTTTCTTTTCATCACGTGAGCGCCTCCTGAAGCGCTGGTTTTGAACGCTCCAGTACGGACGCCACCTACAATGGTGCTGAGCCGAGCAGGATTTCGGCGTCGCCCGGAGGGAAGGCGCCGCACGCCGATCGGTCAGACCTTCACGCCCGCGAGCAACGGAAAGCGGCGCACGCGCTGGCCGGTGAGGGCGAAGATCGCGTTGGCGCACGCAGCGCCGACGGGGGGAACGCCCGGCTCGCCGACGCCGCCGGGGGGCGCGTCGCTCGCGATGATGTCGGTGTGGATGGTGCGCGGCGCATCCCCGATGCGGGCGATCTTGGCGTCGCGAAAGTTCGGCTGCTCGACGATGCCGCCCTTGTACGTGACGCCGCCGAGCATGGCGTTCGAGATGCCCATGACGATCGCACCCTCGAGC
This sequence comes from uncultured Polyangiaceae bacterium, assembly GCA_938004815.1. GTDB lineage: Bacteria > Myxococcota_A > Polyangia > Polyangiales > Polyangiaceae > Xiheicaenibacterium. Next base: position 11,226 of record CALKVR010000940.1, read on the forward strand.
TGAGAGTGGACGCGGTCCTTGTTGACGACGCGGCCGGCGTCGATGGCGATCCAAGCCTCGTCGACGCGCACCTTGCGACGCTCGTCGCGCACGACCGAGACGACGACGCCGACGTACGAGACGAAGCTGCGATGCGCGGCCAGGCCGAGCGCGCGACCGCTCGTCTTGCGGTCGGCCCATTTCGACATCGCGGTCACGCGCTCGATCACGCCGCGCAGGCGACCGGCGTCGACGGGGTGCTTGTCGAGCGACTCGCCGTAGTTCGCGAGCTTGGGGATGCCGAGATCTTCGAGCGACAGCTTGCGCGCCGGGCCGACGATCTCGAGCCACGCGTCGCGGGGGTCCACACCGCGAGCGTGCGCGATCTCGTCGATGAACGAGCCGGCCGAGAACGCGTGAAAGATGTTGTAGACCGAGCGGTACCAGCCGATACGCGCGTGCGGCTCGGCGCGGCAGGCCTCGGACCGGATGTTGGGCACGTCGAGGGCGAGATCGAGGACGCCCTGCTGCAGGTCGTTGATGCTCGGCTCGGGCGGCCCGCCGAACGTGGTGCCGATCGGCGGAAACGCCGTGCGCTGATGCCACGCGACGACGCGCCCCTTGTCGTCGAGGCCTGCGCGCAGACGCTGGGCGCTCACGGTGTTGGGGTAGCCGTTCTTCAGATCGTCCTCGCGCGTCCATTGCACGCGCACGGGCGCGCCTGCCTCCCTGGAGATGAACGCGGCCTCGGCCGAGAAGTCGCCCTTCGACTTGCGACCGAACCCGCCGCCGAGGAGCGTCACGCGCACCGTGACCTTGTCTTCACCGATGCCTAGCACCTTGGCGACCTCGGTGCGCGCGAGCTGCGGGTTCTGCGTCGCGGCCCAGATCTCGCACGCGCCGCCGTCGAACTTCGCCGTGACGGCTGGTGGTTCCATCGGCAGGTGCGGCAGGTGCGGCACCAAGTACTCGGCCTCGAGCACCTTCGCGGCCTTGCCCATCGCGGCGTCGACGTCGCCCACGGTGCGGTGGGCTGTTCCCTGCGCGCGAACCGACGCGAGGAGCTTCGTCTCGTAAGCGGCCGAGTCGTAAACAGCGTTGGCCCCGTGGTCCCACGTGATCTCGAGGGCGGCGCGGCCCTTGAGCGCGGCCCACGTGCTGTCGGCAACGACCGCGACGCCACCCCACGGCTGATGACCCCAGGGCTTGCCCGGCACCGGCATCTCGAACACCTTCTTTACGCCGGGGACGGCGAGCGCCTTGGCCTTGTCGAGCTTGGCGATCTTGCCGCCCACGACCGGGGGCCGCGCGACGACGGCGTAGAGCATGCCCTCGACCTTGATGTCCGCGCCGTACGCACCCGTACCCGTCACGATCGCGTGGCCGTCGAGGAGGGGCAGCCGCTCTTTGGCCACGTGGCGCAGCTCGGCCCAGGGGCGGAGCACCACCGATTTTTCATCGGGCACCGGCAGCTTCGCGGCCGCCTTGACCAGCTCACCGAAGCCGAGGCTGCGCTTGCTGGCCGCGTGCTTGACCGCGCCGTCGATCGCCTCGCACGTGTCGGGCTTCACGTTCCATTGCTTGGCGGCGGCCGACACCAGCATCGTGCGCGCGACCGCGCCCATGCGGCGCAGTTTGTCGTCGAACTTGCGGATGCTCGTCGAGCCGTCGGTGTTCTGGTCGCCGTACTTCTTGTCGCCGACCGCCTGCACCACCACCACACGCTCGGGTACCGCGCCGAGCTCGTCGGCGACCAAGAGCGGCACCGAGCTGCGAACGCCCTGGCCCATCTCGGACCGAGCGCACACGATGGTGACGACCCCCGTCTCGGTGATGTGCACCATCACGTTCGGCGCGAGGCCGGGCCCGAGCGCGCCCGGCGCCGGCGGATCAGCCGCGCTCGCCTCGTCGCCAAAGAGGCCGAGGGTGAGGCCGCCGGCGGCCAAGCCCGCACCGAGCAAGAACGAGCGACGCGTCACCAGACCGACGCGGCTCACGGTTGCCCCCCGGCGACCTTGCGGATCCCCGCGCGGATGCGCGTGTACGTCCCGCAGCGGCAGAGGTTGCCCGCCATCGATTGATCGATCTCGTCGTCGGTCGGCTTGGGCTTCGCCTTGAGGAGCGCGGCCGCCGTCATCAGCTGCCCCGCCTGGCAGTAGCCGCATTGCGGCACACCGAGCTCGACCCACGCCTGCTGGAGCGGGTGCTTGCCGTCGGGCGAGAGGCCCTCGATCGTCGTCACCGCGCGGCCGACGGCGCGCCGCACCGGCGTCACGCACGAGCGCACCGGTTGATCGTCGAGGTGCACGGTGCACGCCCCGCAGAGCGCCTCACCGCAGCCGTACTTGGTCCCGGTCAGGCCGAGCGCGTCGCGGATCGCCCAGAGGAGCGGCATCTCGGGGTCGACGTCCAGCGTCCGCTCGACACCGTTCACGCGCAGCTTGATGCTCATCGTGCCTCCTCTTCCGGACAGTGCGCGCCCGCCGCAACCCACGCCTCGACCAGCGCACCGAACTGCGCCTGGGTGCCGGGCGCGGGCTGCCGATCGGCGCCCGGGTCCCAGCCCCAAGCGACGAGAGGATCGTGCGCGGTGTGCTGGACGATCTCGGCGAGCGTCTTGCCGCCGTTTCGTTTCGTATCCTTGAGCTGCTCGCAGATTTGCCCGAGCGACTTGCCCACCCACGCCATCTCGAGCGGCGCGAGCGCCCACTTCGGCGCGCCGGGCACGCGCGTCTGCCACTGGTTCTTGTCCTGGTGGCAGCTCGTGCACTCCATGCCGACGACACCGTGATCGTCGGGGCCGCGCACCACCGGCGGATCATGCAGCTCCAGGCTCTCGCGCTGGTGTGGCACGTCGCCGGCCGGGTGGCAGTTCACGCACCGCGCGTGCTTCAGCACGCGCCCCGCCTCGACGAACAGCGCGCGCGACCGCTCGGCCTCGTCCTCGATCCCGGCGAAGTCGTTCGGCGAGCGAAGCTCGTTCGGCCCCACTTCACGCAGCGGCGGTCGCGACCCACCTGCGCCCCCCGCGCACGCGGCGGCGACGGCGGCGACCAGCGTCGAGAGCACGAGCCCCTTCATCGAGAAGGGCCAAGCCCGGGTTCGCATCGCCTCCGATTAGCACAGCGCGTCGGCGCGTCGATGAGGTCTTGCGCCCCGATGGATCGCGACGATGTGCGAAATCGCCTCGCCCAGCCAAATCGCGCCCGCTCCGGTTTCCGTACCTCTGTCCATGAACCGCAGCCTCCTGGCCGTCGCCCTCCTCACGGTCTCGCTCCCCGCCACCGGGTGCTCCGCTCTCTCGCAGCTGATGCCCGACAGCCAGCTCGGAGAGATCGGCGCCCGCGCAGGCGACGCCGTCGAAGCCCGTCCCCCTGAGGGCAGAACCAACTTTGCCGAGGGCGAGCCGCTGCTCGGCTCGGCGTCCAAGGGCTTTCTCGGTCCGCGCAAGGCGCGGCTCGTTCGCAGCTACTTCACCGCCGACGGTTGGGACGTTACGCCGCACGTCAAGCGCACCGCGCCCCTGGTTCTCTTCACCGAAGAGCCGGCCAAGGGCATCAACCAGCCCGCCGAGGGCGAGGACGCAGTGTGCTTCGAGTACGCGTGCGCCCTGGTTCAAGAGTGGGGGCCGGGCTGGTCGGCCCCAGCGCTCGACTGCAACATCGTCGGCGTGAAGGTCACCTGCAAGAGCGCCAAAGCGCTGCCGTGACGGCTCACCCAGCGCGTCGGCTACGGCTCGGCCAGCACGTTCAGCGTCGCGTTCACCCGCCATGTAGGGCTGCCTCCTGCCACGTACGCCAAGAAGCACGTGAGCCCGGGCGCCCACGCTTCCTCCGGCAGCGCCCGCTGAGTAGGATTCGTCGGACGTGCAAGAGACCAACTTGTTGCTCCAGGCCGCGGGGCTCGACTCGGTCGCAGCGGTCACGCGCAGCGTCCTGCCCGCGCTCACGCGGGCGACGCACGCGAGCCTCGTCTTTCTGTACGAAGCTGGCCCGCACGGCGTCACGGTTCACGGTGAGGCAGGCGCGGCCGATCTCGTCGACGAGTACTTTCGCGACTACGTGGCCACCTGTCCGCTGCACCAGATCAAGCTGCACGCCGATGGCGCGGTCGTCGCCACGACGCGCCACGCGGTCGAGACCGACTACGTACGGTCTGCCGTCTACAACGACTTCTTTCGTCGCCACGACTTCGAGCACCACCTCGCGGTTCGGCTGCTGCCGATGGGCCACGACTGGGGCGAGATCGGGCTCATGCTGAACCGTGGCCGCAAGCAGCACGAGTTCACCGACGTCGAGGTCCGCGAGGTCGAGAACGTCATCCCCTCTCTCACCGCCGCCATCCGCGTCGCCCGCGAGCTCGATCGCACCAAGCACCGCGCGATGGAGCTCGAGGCGCTCGTCTCCGCCATGGGCGACGACGCGGCCAAGGTCGTCCTCGATCCCGACGGTCGTGTCGTCTTCACGCAGTCGCCTGCCGGCGGCCCCGACGTCGCGCCGTTCGTCGAGCTGCTCGGCGACCGCCACCACCCGATCCGCGTCTCCGCCAGCGCGCTGTTCGGTCGCCGCAGCGGCGCCGCCGTCCAGCTCTCACACCGCGTGCGGCTCGCCAGCGGCGCATCGTTCCGAGCCGAGCTCTCGGTGTGCCCGGGGCTCTTCCTCGGCCGGCCCCTCGTCGTCGTTCGGTGGTCGCCCGCATCCAGCTCCATCCCGCCGGCCTGGTCACGCTTCGGCCTCAGCCCCGCCGAGTCGGCGATCCTCGCCGAGCACGGCGCCGGCGGCAGCAACATCGAGATTGGCGCCCGCCTCTTCATCTCTCCCGAGACGGTTCGCACCCACCTCACACGCATCTTCAAGAAGATGGGCGTCCGATCCAGGTTGGACGCGGTCGTGATCGCCCTCCGCGCCCAGGGCCGCGCCATCGAAGCCGAGTGACCGAGCTGTTGCCATCGCCAGCACGCCCATCGGTTCCGTCCGCGCTGCTGACCGCACCGCCGTCGCCCCCACGGTTCCGTCCGCGCTTCCGACCGCACCGCCGTCGCCCCCACGGTTGCGTCCGCGCTGCTGACCGCACCGCCGGCAGGCCCACGGTTCCGTCCGCGCTTCCGACCGCACCGCCGTCGCCCCCACGGTTGCGTCCGCGCTTCCGACCGCATCGCCTCGCGCGCGGACGCAACCCAGAGGGTGCAATCTTGAGCATGACGGTTTCGTCCGCGGTTGCGACCACGCCCTTGGCATCGCGGGCGCGGCTTGCCCGTTTTCGCCGCGTATTGAGTCCCTCAGCGTGACCGTCGGCGCAACCTCGGACGCAACCGCGAGCATCGGTCGAAACCGCGGTCGCAACTGCCGGCATCAAGGGTTGAAGCACCCAGTTGCGTCCGAGGCCCCCGGACCGCGCCGCGCCAGGCCATCATGGGCGCGCAGCCGACTTCGCGCTGGCACGCGCGCGCCGCAGGCCACCATCAGCCGCACTTCCGACCGGGCCGGCGAGCGCGTGGGCGAGTTGCAGGCGATCGCCCCGCTGCATCCACGATTCTGTCCACGCCGGCGGGTCCCCCCCTAGTTGGTCGGCGCCTGCACGCAGCGGGCGCCGTCCTCTTTGCAGACGTAGGGCGGCGGTTCGATCAAAGGCGGAATGCCGTGAGGGGGGCACGCGACGCCGACCGAGTGAACGCGCGCCGCGGTGCACTTGCTGTCGGCCTTCGTGCAGACCTGGTCGACGCTCACGAGCTCGCCCGGCTTGGCCTGATCTGCTTGGCGCACGAACCAGCCGTCCTGATCGTTCCCTGTGATCGCCGCGCAGCCGACCCAATCGTCACAACGCATCGCGGGCAGGCATTGATGACGGTCGAACAGCTTGTCGTCGGTGCTCGACTCCGAGTCGCACAGCCCCGCCTTGCACACCGCTCGGCGCGGCTCCACCGGGCAGTCCATGGCGCGGCAGTCGAGCAAGCTCTGACCGCCACAATGAAGCTTCAACGCCGCGAGGGATCGGCGCGTCGCCGGAATCGCTCCACAGATCGGGCAGCACGCCTCCGGGCCCGAAGCCTCGATGCGCGACACCGCGCATTCTTCGTCGCGTGTGCATGCGCGCTCGAGCGGCGGCGGCTGCCCGGCGCTGGCCACCGCCGGCGCCGACGACGCGGGGCCCGACGCCGCGACGCGCTCCGAGCTCGAGGCTCCCGGCGCCGAGCTCGACCCGGGCGCGCCGCAACCCATCAGGATGACGCCCGCCATCGTCCAGGCCACGTGCGCGCGGGTGCGGTCCATGACGTCGAGGCCGACTCACCCGCGGCGGCGACCGGGCGTAGGCAGGGGCTCGGCGCCGCACGCGACGATGCCGCGGCGG
>CALKVR010000941.1 GCA_938004815.1 uncultured Polyangiaceae bacterium
CGATGTCGTCGTAGCCGAGCACCTCGGCTTGAATGAGGAGACACTCGCGAAGATCGCGCGCGGCGACGCCGAGGGGGTCGAACCGCTGGATGAGCTTGAGCACCTCTTCGGCGTCTTCGGGGTCGAGCTCGGTCTCGCGCGCGAGATCTTCGATCGTGAGATCGGGGCGCTTGTTGCCCTCGGCGTCCTCACCGCCCTCGAGGTCGAGGTAGCCGCGCTCGTCGAGGTTGCCGATCACGAGGAGCGCGAACTGCTTCTCGTTGTCGACGAGATCGCTGAGCCCGAGCTGCCAGAGCAGATGGTCGCGCAGCGTGTTGGGGCGCGTGAGCGACTGCTCGATCGGCGGCAGCTCTTCGAAGCCGCTGCGCGGCGCCCCGACCGGCGTCTGTAGCTGGCGGTTCTCGAGGAACTGCTCCCAGTCGACCTCCTTGACCTGCTTTTCGACCTCACGCTGCTGCGCGTCGAGCGGGCGCTCCTGATCGGTCACGCCGATCCGCTCTTCGGGCGCCATGTCCTTGTCGCGAGGTGAAGCCGCCGGCGTGGTCGCGCTCGTCGCTTCGACCCGCCCGCGAGGATCCGCGATGTCGTCCGCGAGCACTGGGTTTCCGTCGAGCTCCTTGCGGATCTCGTCCACCAGTTCCATCCGGGAGAGCTGGAGCAGCCGGATGGCCTGGACCAGCTGCGGTGTCATCACCAGCTGCTGGGCCAGCTTGAACTGGAGCTTCATCTCCATGCCCATGAGAGCTCCTTCTCCGGAATCGGTTGGGTTCGCATCACTGCTGGAAACAGCTGCGATTTCTCGCGCTGGCCAGCCCGGCTCGAGGCTGGCACGGCCAGACTAGCACACCTCGTTCCAACGTCGGCCCGCATCTTGCTAGCCTTCTCGCCACGCTGTGGTCGGGCGCCACAGTCCTGTGTCAGGGCTTGGGCTCCTCGCCGATCTCCAGGCGAGCCTCCCCGAAGGTGACGCTCATGCCGCCCTCGCTCGAGAGCTTCACTTCGAGGGTCCGAGCCCGCACCACCGTCTCGTCGGCCACCCGCCCCGAGATGTTCGCGTGGTCGGCATCGACCTCACCGCTGATTTCCCCTGAAGAAACGATGGTGCCCACCCGCACGCGGCCGGCCACCGAGCCGGAGGGAGCCACCGTGAGGGCGGGGGTGGAGACGTCGCCGGCGATCCGGCCTCGGACGACGAGCGGGCAGCTCGACGTCACCGAGCCTTTGAACTCGGTCCCCTCCTCCACGACCGTGAGGCGGCTGATCTCGGTCGTCTTTTTGTCGTCCATGGTCAAGCGCTCCTCGGTCGGGGGTGGGTGATCGTCACGCGCAGGCGGGCGCCGGGCTCGATGCCGAAGGCGGTGCGGTCGGGGTGCTGCTCGATCGTCGAGGCGACGGCGCCGTGCTTGGAGACCACGAGCGTGATCGGCCCCGAGATGCCCGGGGCCTCGCCCTCGATGATCCGCCCGTGCACCGTGACGAGACCGGGGCCGACGATCTTGCAGTTCTCGAGCAGGCCGGGCTCACCGATGACGAGCTCGGTCCGCTCGCCGAGCTGGATCGAACAGTTGTCGAAGTGACTCTCGATCACCACGCTCGAGCCGGCGTGGAACTCGAGCGACGCGTTGCGGAGAACGTCGCCCCGCCCGAAGTAGCGCCGCGTCCCCGGCGTGGGCTCCGGTGGCAGCGCCCCCGAGACGAAGCGGGCGGCGTCGGCGCCGACGAGCAGGCGGGCGCCGTCACCGTCGGGGCTGGCGTCGATCGGATCGAGCTGCGCGTTGGCGAGGACCGCGCTCGTGAGCACAGTGGCGTGCATCCGCGCATGGGAGAGGATCGCCCCCTCCATCTGGGCCTCGGCCAAGACGGCGCGGCGTAGGTCCGAGAGCGAGAGCCGCGCGCCCTTGAGGACGGCACCGGTGAGGTTGGCTTGCTGGAACGAGGCGCGGGTCAAATCGGTCGCGCGGAGCGTCGCGCCCGTGAGATCAGCACCGTCGAAGATGGCCTCGGCGCACAGCGCCTCTTCGAGGTTGGCCCCCGAGAGCGAGGCCCCGCGCAGGTCGGCACGGATGAGCTTGGCGCCGCCGAGGTAGGCCTCGCTGAGGTCGGCGTGCGAGAGGTTCGCGCCCGTGAGGTCGGCCTTGCCGAAGTTCGCCGAGTCGAGCTCGGCGTTGGTGAGGCGAGCGCCCTCGAGGTTGGCCTCGATGAAGGTCGCGCCCTCGAGGTTGGCGCGGGTGAGGTTGGCGCCGGTGAGGTTCGCTCGATCGAGGTTGGCCGAATCGAGCTCGGCCTTGTCGAGGTTCGAGTCTGCGAGGTCGGCGCCGGCGAGGTAGGCCTCTTTGAGGCTGGAGTTGCGGAGCACCGAGCCGCGCAGCTTCGCGCCGCCGAGGTTGCAGCCTGTGAGGTCGGACCGCGAGAAGTCGACCGTCTCGAGGGCGAGGTTCGACAGATCGAGACCCCGGAGGTCGCGCTGCGAGAGCTTGCCACCCTGCTTGGCCAACCGGACGACGTCGTCTCTGCTCAGATCCGCCATGGTCCCGCTCCTGTCGGTTTCATTCTTGTCGCCTCTCCTTCTTCTCGGCCTCGTCGAGGAAGGCGAGGACGTCGGCGCAGCGCGCCGCGAACGGGAGCACCTCGATGCGCTTCAAGCGTTCCACTTCGCCGAGCCGCGCGAGGAAGAGCGCCACGTCGGCGAGCGCGAGCGACCGCGCGCGGCGATGCCGGCGGCGCTCGGCCGTCCCCTGCCCGGCCGCCTCGTACGCGCGGCACGCCGAGAGCACGGCGCCGCAAGCCTCGCGGAGCGCCCGGCGCTCTTCGGCGCGGGCGCCTTGCGGCGACAGCTGCGAGACGGTGGTGCGGTACTCGCGGAAGCGCTGCGCGACCTCTTCGGCCACGTCGACCGCGACCCCTGCAAGCTCGACGATGTCCTGCGGGCGCGACACGTAGAAGAGACCGAGCGACGCGAGGCCCGTGGACAGGATGCGGTCGAGGCCGACCTTGTGCAGGGCCTTCACCTTGGTGAGGAGCGCGCCGACGATGGCCGCCTCGCGGGCGTTGGCCTCCGCCTCGAGCGCGAAGGCCTCGGGGAAAAAGACGATGAGCTCGCTGTAAGCGTCGATGATCTTCTCGCGCTTCTCGCCGCGGATCGCGCGCGCGGTGCGGTCCGCGGTCGCGTCGGGCGCGGCTCCGCTCGCGGTGGCCAGGGCCTCGGAGGCCGCGGTGAGCGTCCCGAGGAAGGTGCGCAGACGCGTGACCAGCTCGGCGTGGCCCATGCCCTCGGCCGAGCGCAGGATCGCGCGCACCGCCGGCTCGCAGTACGTGATCCAGTCGGCGTGGGGCTCGCCCAAGCGGATCTCGATCATGAAGTCGCGGATGGGCTCGGCGTTCGCGACCACCAGCTCCTGGAAGAGCTTCTCGGCTTGCCCCTGGTCGAAGACGTTCTCGGCGGTCGGCAGATCGGGGCCGTCCCGCCGCCGGCCGGGAGGCCCTTGAGGGTCGTCTTCGGGTCGGCTGCTTTCGGATCGGTCGCCTTCGGGTCGGGGGGCGGCGGCTCGGTCTTGGCCGTGGCCGCGGCGGGAGCCGGCGGCGCGCCGCCCTTCTTCGTCTCGCGGAGCGCGTCTCGCTGCTGCTTTGCCTTGGCGGTATTTCCCTTCGAGCGCCCGCCCGCGAACTCCTTGGTCTTGGCACGCACGATGGCGCCGCACTCACCGCAGAACCGGGCGCCGACGTCGATCTCCGCTCCGCAGGCGTCACAACGCGCCATTCGAAGCACGGGACGATACCATGCGTTTCAGGTAAGGAGCTTGTCGATGGCCAAGCACGTGTTTCGCTTCGGGATGGGCGTCACCGACGGCAGCGCCAAGATGCGCGACCTGCTCGGCGGCAAGGGCGCGAACCTCGCCGAGATGGCGGCCGCGGGCCTCCCGGTGCCGCCCGGGTTCACGGTCTCGACCGAGGTGTGTGCGCGCGCGATCGATCTAGGGGGCGAGGTCCCCGACGACGTGAAGCCGGATATCGAGGCGGCGCTCGTCGAGCTCGAGACGTCGATGAACGCGCGCCTCGGCGACCGCGAGCGGCCGCTCCTCGTGTCGGTGCGCTCGGGCGCGGCCGTGTCGATGCCGGGCATGATGGACACCGTCCTCAACCTGGGCATGAACGACGACGTCGCCGACGGCCTCGCCGCGGATCCGGCCCGAGCGCGCTTCGCGTGGGACTGCTACCGGCGCTTCATCGAGATGTTCGGCTCGGTCGTGATGGGCGTCCCCCACGAGGCCTTCGGCCACGCGATGGACGGCCTCAAGGCCGAGAAGAAGAAGAAGCTCGACAAGGATCTCGACGCCAGCGACCTGTCGGAGCTCGTGAACCGCTTCAAGGCCGTTTACCGCGAGAAGACGGGCCGCATGTTCCCGACCGACCCGCGCGAGCAGCTCGCGCGCGCCATCGCGGCCGTGTTTCGGTCGTGGAACAGCGAGCGTGCGATCAAGTACCGCGAGGTCTCCAAGATTCGCGGCCTCGCCGGCACCGCCGTCAACGTGCAGGCGATGGTCTTCGGCAACCGCGGCTCGACGTCGGGCACGGGCGTGTGCTTCACCCGCAACCCGGCGACGGGCGCCAAGGAGCTCTACGGCGAGTACCTCGTCGACGCCCAGGGTGAAGACGTCGTCGCCGGCATCCGGACGCCCGAGCCGATCGCACACTTGGCCGATCAGATGCCCGAGGTGCACGCCCAGCTCGTCGATCTCGCCAAGCGCCTCGAAGCACGGTTCGCGACGGTGCAAGAGGGCAAGCTCTACCTCTTGCAGACGCGGCACGGAAAACGCACCGGCGCGGCCGCGCTGAAGATCGCGGTCGATCTCGTCAACGAGGGCGTGACCTCGAAAGAGGGCGCGGTCCGGCACCTGGTCGAGCCGGGCCACATCGACCAAATGCTCCACCCGCACTTCGCCGACGAGGGCGCGTACCGCAAAGCGAACCGCGTCTTCACCAAGGGCTTGCCCGCCTCGCCGGGGGCCGCGGTCGGCAAGCTGGTGTTCAACGCCGAGGACGCCGAGGCTTGGCACCAGCGCGGCGAAAAGGTGGTGCTCGCTCGCATCGAAACGAGCCCCGAAGACGTGGGGGGCATGCACGCGTCGACCGGGATCGTCACGACACGCGGCGGCATGACGAGCCACGCCGCCGTCGTCGCGCGCGGCTGGGGCAAGCCGTGCGTCGCGGGCTGCGGCGACGTCGTCATCGACTACGCGACGCGCACGATGAGCACGGGAACCGTAACCCTGAAAGAGGGCGACTGGGTCAGCCTGAACGGCACCACCGGCGAGGTCATCGTCGGCCAAGAGCCGCTGACCGACGCGAAGGTGAGCGACGACTTCAAGCTGTTCATGACCTGGGTCGACGATTTCAGGCGTCTCCGCGTACGCGCCAACGCCGACACGCCCAAGGACGCGGGCATCGCGCGCGGGCTCGGCGCCGAGGGCATCGGCCTCTGCCGCACCGAGCACATGTTCTTCGACCCGCAGCGCATCCTCAGCATGCGCAAGATGATCGTGGCCGAGAACCTCGAGGGCCGCCGGCGCGCCCTCGCCGAGCTCCTGCCGTACCAGCGCGACGACTTCCGGGGCATCCTGCTGGCGATGGAGGGGCTGCCGGTGACGATCCGCCTCCTCGATCCGCCGCTCCACGAGTTCTTGCCGCACGAGACCCCGCAGCAAGAGGGCGTCGCGCGCGCGCTGGGGATGAGCATCGACCGGCTGCGGGCGCGCCTGCGCGCGCTCTCCGAGCAGAACCCGATGCTCGGGCACCGCGGCTGCCGCCTCGGCATCACCTACCCCGAAATCACCGAGATGCAGGCACGCGCGATCTTCGAAGCGGCGTGCGACCTCACCAAGGAGGGCAAAGACGTGCGCCCCGAGATCATGGTCCCGCTCGTCGTCGACGAGCGAGAGCTGGCCGACCAAGAGAAGATCGTGCGCCGGGTTGCGGCCGAGGTGATGAAAGAAAAGGGCGTGCAGGTCTCGTACGCGGTCGGCACGATGATCGAGACGCCGCGGGCGGCGCTGCTCGCCGACAAGATCGCCTCGCGCGCCGAGTTCTTCAGCTTCGGCACGAACGACCTCACCCAGATGACGCTCGGCTTCAGCCGCGACGATTCGTCGTCGTTCCTGCCGCACTACGTCTCGGCCAAGATCATGGACGACGATCCGTTCCAGACCATCGATCAAGTCGGCGTCGGCCAGCTCGTCGAGGGCGCCTGCGAAAAGGGCCGCGCCGCGAAAGACCACATCCACCTCGGCGTCTGCGGCGAGCACGGCGGAGACCCGCGCAGCATCACCTTCTTCGAGAGCGCCGGGCTCGACTACGTCAGCTGCTCACCGCTCCGCGTACCCGTCGCACGGCTCGCGGCGGCGCAAGCGTCGCTGGCCGCCCGCGGCGCGGGTGGCACCAAAGAGGGCGAAGCCTGATGGGTCTGAAAGACTCGCCGGCGATCTCTCCGCCGGTGAGCCTTCCATGCGCCACGCCCGCGTCACGCCGCTACCGCTCGCCCTGATCTTTCTCGCCGGGCTGACCTTTACTCTCTCCGCCGACGCTTCGCCTCGCGACGGAAAGAAGAAGGCGGGCAACGAGCAGCTCCCCGCCGCCGTCGTCCAGGCCGTCGTCCGGGCCAACTTCGGAAAATTCCGCCTCTGCTACGAAGCCGCTCTCCGCAACTGCCCCAACCTCTCGGGGCGCGTCGTCGTCAACTTCACCATCCAGCCGAACGGCACGGTGAGCCGAGCCGACACCAAGGGCAGCGACATCCCCGAGGTCGCCGTCTCGAAGTGCGTCGCCGAGCGCTTCAAGGAGCTCGTCTTTCCGACATTCGACGGCCCCCCGATCAAAGTGACCTACCCGGTGACGTTCTCGCCTGGAGGCTGATGCACAGGCGTGCCGTCAGGCCGGCGCCCCGGGCATCGTCAACGCGGGGCCATGTCCTACACCAAGTTCTTCTCCAACCTGCTCTCCCGACAGAGCGCACCCGCGCGCGCCGACCAGCTGGCCAACAACGCCGGTGGGTTCACGTTCGGCGTTACGCCGTGGGAGGCGCTCGATCGCTTTCTGATCCTCGGAGCCGAGGCGGGCAGCTACTACGCTTCGGCGAGGACGCTCACGGTTCAGAACGCGCAAAACGTCGTCGCGTGCCTGACGCTCGATGGGCCCCGCACGGTGGCACGCATCGCCGAGGTCTCGGAGCGTGGCATGGCGCCCAAGAACGAGCCGGCGGTCTTCGCCCTCGCCATGGCGGCGGGTGCCGAGGACGTCGCCACGCGACAGGCAGCGCTCGTCGCCATTCCGCGGGTATGCCGCATCGGCACGCACCTGTTCCACTTCGTTCGCGACGTGGAGAGCTTTCGCCGTTGGGGGCGTTCGCTTCGCCGCGCCATCGCCGCTTGGTACACCGACGTTCCGCCGGAGAGGCTGGCTTTGCAGCTGGTGAAGTACCGCCAGCGCGACGGCTGGTCGCACCGCGACGTCATGCGCCTCGCCCATCCGGTCGCGCCTACACCCGAGCACGCCACGCTCTTTCGCTACGCTCTCGGTGCCGACCTCGGCGTTCGAAGCGTGAAGCGAGGGCCGGCGTCCACGACTTACGCGCCCGTCGGCGCGTTGTCGCCTTTCGTCGCGGCCTTCGAGGAGGCTCAGCGCACGGACGACCTGCGCCGCCTTTGCGCACTGGTCCGTGAGCACGGGCTCACGCACGAGATGCTCCCCACGCAGTGGAAGCGCCATGTAGAGGTCTGGGATGCGCTCCTCGAGCGCATGCCCATGACCGCGATGATCCGAAACCTGGGCAAGATGACCGAGGTCGGGCTCCTGACGCCCCTCTCTGCCGCCTCGCGCACGGTCGCAGATCGTCTCACGAGCCTGGTCGCGCTCCGCAAGGCGCGCGTTCACCCGCTCTCCCTCCTCGTCGCCCTCAAGGTGTACGAGCGCGGGCGAGCCGAGAAGGGCGTGCTCTCGTGGTCGCCGGACCGCGCGATCGTCGATGCGCTCGACGCGGCCTTCTACCTTGCGTTCGACGCGATCGAGCCGACGGGGAAGCACATCCTCGTCGCGCTGGACGTGTCGGGCTCCATGCAGGGCCCCGAGATCGCCGGCATGACCGGCATCACCCCGCGTGTGGGCTCGGCCGCCATGGCGATGGTCACCGCGCGCACCGAGCGGAGCTGGCACTGCGTCGGCTTCTCGAGCGGCGCGCCCGGCGAGTTCAAGTCGCGTGGCGGTCGCAGCAAGCACGCGGGCTACGCCGCAGGGCTCACACCGATCGTGCTTTCTCCTCGGCAGCGTCTCGACGACGTGATCAAGACCGTCGAAAAGGTCCCGATGGGAGGCACCGACTGCGCGTTGCCCATGCTGTACGCGACAGCGCGGAAGCTCGACATCGACGCCTTCGTCGTCTTCACCGACAACGAGACGTGGGCCGGCGACGTTCATCCGTTCCAGGCCCTCCTCGAGTACCGCCGGGTCATGAACAAGCCGCGAGCCAAGCTCGTGGTGGTCGGGATGGTCGCGAACGCGTTCACGATCGCCGACCCGCGTGACCCCGGCATGCTCGACGTAGTCGGCTTCTCGACCGATGTGCCGTCGGTGATGGCGAGCTTCATCCGCGGCGAAGGCCAGGCCGTCGCCGCGGATGCAGACCCAGACGCAGACGAGTGAGTGGGTCAGAGCGACGGGCGTTCGCCCGTCGCTCGTTTTCGGAACCTGTAGCTCAATGGGAGAGCGCTACACCGTCCCGCAGCCGAGTTGTCCGTGAGCGGGCCGAAGCAGGACGGTATCGATTTGGGATCTAGAGGTTCCGGGTTCGAGTCCCGGCAGGTTCCCCGGAGCGGGTCGGCGGCGGTAGGTTACCCTCGAAACGTTGACCCTACTGTCATTCTCTTATCCGCTCTTCACGAGGCGTGTAGCTCAGTCGGTAGAGCTATGGTTATTTGTCCTCTGCGCCCCTTGCCCGCTCCGACGGGCCGCAGCCGAGGCTTATCTGGTGGCAACCACGTGTCGCCGGTTCGAATCCGGCCACGCCTCCCGCTCTTTCGGCCGATCGTCTAGCAGTCAGGACCCCAGCCGCACCCGCTCTTCGACCCCTTGCTCGCCCCCAGGGCGAGCCGCAGACGAGCGTTACCCCTCACGCTGGAGACGCAGGTGCGAATCCTGCTCGGCCTCTCATCTCGACCTGACGCTCCGAATCCGCTGCGGTGCACGAGGAGGGAGTCGAACCCTCAATCCTTTCGGCGCCGGAACCTAAACCCGGTGCGTATGCCAGTTCCGCCACTCGTGCGAGACGGTGGAACCTAGCATGACGCCACGGGCTCGGCGCTCACGCCGCGCATTTTCGGGCGCATCGCCGGGCGGTTGGCCGTCGGACGGCACCCCGACGGACGAGCGAGTGATAATAGCCTGGGGAGCATGACCGACGACGCGCTCCGTGACCTCTTCGGGCCGCTCACTGCGAGCGTAGAAGTCGCGGGAGGCTGCGAGGAGCAGCGCAGTGGAGGCCCGCTGGCGGAGACCGCGCTGGGGTTCTTTCCGATCGTCTCTGGCGCGACGCGGATCGAAGCCGCACCAGCATCGCTCCGCGTCTTCGTCTCGGACCGGGGGCGCGGCTCCACGCCGCATCTCACAGCCGCTCTCGTGCACGGCGGCGTGGCGACGCCGGCGGTCGAGGTGTACCTGTCCGCGCTCCCCGCCGTGAAGGCGGGCGTGGTCGAGCGCGCACGGGGCAAGCCACTCACGACGCCTGCCGAGGTGCGGGCATGGTACGAGCGCGAGCTAGCCGCGCTGCGCAAGAGGATAGAGAAGCGGCTGGCGCGAATCGACGCGGCGCTCCTCGCTGGTGAAGTCGGCTTCTACGCGCACGACGCGTGGCCGGAAGGCTGACGACGCGACACATACCCGTGGCCCGCGATCGGGCGACGCCGCGGCGAGCGTCATGGTTCCGTCGGTCCGTCAGCCGTCCGACGTCGATGTCTGCGGACGACCGGCAAGTTTCGCCGGGCTTTCGGCACGCTCGCGGTTGGCGAGCACCTTGCAATGCGACCAGGTCATGGAAGCCATGGGTCTCGACGGTCACCTCGTTCACCGCGATCTCGGTGAGGGCGACGATGAAGCGCGCCAGAAAGAGGCGCGCCTGTTCTTCGGCAAGTCGCCGCATCTGCAGTTCCTCGCCGAGCTGTACGACAAGCTCCGCGGTACCGCGCCCACGTGGTGGACGCCGGAGCACTCGCGCGAGGCGTGGCCGGCCGCGGTTCGGATGGGATGGTTCGCCCAGCGCCCCGACATCCGCCAGCGGATCACGACCAAGTTGACCGGCCTGGCCCCCGGCGCGGCGCGCCGGTTCTGGCCCGACGAGCAGGCGACGCTCATCGACGCCGTCCTCGACAGCGGCGACATCGCGGTCGCGGCGTTCGAGGCTGCCTTCGATGCGCAGGACATCGTCGTGTACGGGTTGCCGACCGACGTCTGGGCTCGGTTCCGCGAGCGCATGCCCTGGCAAGACGAGTCCGAGGACAACCGGCGCCTCGTCGCCTGGGTCCTGCGCGCGCTCCTCGCCGACCGGACGAACAACAACGCTCCGCGCGGCAAGCCGATCATCGAGGCGTGGGACGTCCGCAGCGCCATCGACGCCGACGCCTACCAGCGCCACATGCCGGTCGAGATCCGCGTCGCGATCGACCAGGCGCGCCTGAAGCACGAGCGAACGCGGCCGCGCGAGCCGTTTCACGCGCGGCACGAGCTCGCCATCGCGACGCCCGAGCGGCCGACGTCGCGCGGGCCGCGGGCTTCGACGCCGTGGAGCGCGCGACGCCGAAGCACGAAGCCATGGCCTCGACGGCCCCCGCCGAGACGATCGCTCCCGCCCCTGCCTCCGACCCCGCGCCCGCGAGCGTGGAGCCGCCGAGCCGCAGCCAGATCAACTGACCGATCCCTGTAGTACCCTCGGCAGGTGCGCGCCCTCGCCGCCTGCCTGATCGCCGCCTCCGGGTTCGGCCTCGTCGCTTCGTGCGAAGACCCGAGCCTGCCCTGCGACGACTGCCCGCTCGCGGGCGGTGGGCAAGGTGGAGAGGCGGGCGCCGGCGGCGCGCCGACGTCGATCGCGTGCCCGGCGTCGGGGGTGTTCCACGGCCCGTGGTCGATGCGGTTCACCGACACGACCGCGGTCGTGCGCTGGGACGCCTGCAAGCCGAGCGACGTCGCGGTCACGGTGACGCCCGAGCGGGGCGGCGCCTCGCAGACGGCGACCGGCACCCAGACCGCCGCGACCGTCACGACCCACCACGAGATCTTCGACGTCATCCCGGACCTGCCCGGCACCTACTACACGAGCGAGGTCGCGATCACGGGCCTCACCCCCGGCGAGTGCTACCGCTACGCCGTCGTCGCCGACCCGGCGCGTGAGGGTCGCTTCTGCACCTCGAAGCCGAGCGCGGCGCCTTTCACGTTCATGGCGATCGGCGACACGAACCCCGCCATCGCGCCGACCGAAGAGCTGCTCCAGCACGTGCTGATGCGGCAGCCTGACTTCGTCGTCCACCTGGGTGACATCCAGTACTACTCGTCGGTCCTCGACTCGTGGTCGCAGTGGTTCATCTCGATGCAGCCGATGCTCTCGGGCGGGGCTTTCATGCCGTCGATCGGCAACCACGAGTCGGAGAACGAGACCGAGTACGCCGACTACTACGATCGCCTGTTCGCGGGCGCCGGGTTCGACGGAACGCGAAAGTACTACCGGTACCAATCAGGCGGCTTCTGGTTCTTCTCGCTCGACACCGAGATGGACCTTTCGCCGAACAGCGAGCAAGGCATCTGGCTCGCACAGATGCTCGAGGACGCCGCGCAAAAGCCCGGCTTCCGCGGCTCGATCCGCTCGATGCACCGCCCCGTGATCACGGTCGGCGACGCGGGGAGCGACCCCGGCTTGCGGTCGCTGCTCGAGCCGCTCTTCGAAGAGCACGGGGTAAGGCTGGTGCTCGCCGGTCACATGCACGGCTACGAGCGCTTCGTCTCGGGCGCGGTCACCTACATCACCTCGGGCGGCGGCGGCGGCCTCATCGGCGACGTGAACGAGAACGTCGCGACCCGGCCCGAAGAGGCCGCGCTCCGGCAGGCGGTCTCGGACCAGTTCCACGCCGTCGTGGTCGACGTCGGCGCGAGCGCGATCCAGGGCGTGGCCATCGACGCGAGCGGCTCGGAGGTCGACGCGTTCTCGATTTCGCTGCCCTGAGCGGCCCGCTGCGGTCAGGTCGGCGCGCTCGCGATCGTAGATCCGCCCGCGGGACACCCAATCGGCTCGTAGCGAGCCCGAGCGTTCGTCTCCTCCAAGAGATCGGCCGCCGGGGCCGGCGAGGCCAAGACAAGCGAATCGTGCTCGGGAGCTCGTCCTAGCAATTCGCCCCTTGTAGGCGCCCCGCTCTTTCTTCGCCTCCTCTCGGGAGGGCTCACCCATGAACACGAAACACACCATCGTCCCCGAGTCGTACGTCGGCCTCCTCTACGTCGACGGCGCCTTCACCCGCGAGCTCGCGCCCGGCCGACACCGGCGGCGCGCCGGTTCTTGGCCACGCGCAAGCTGGAGGCGATCCTCGCCGACCGGAACCAGATCTCCGAGGCGGTGCGCCTCGAGGTGCAAGGCCCCGCGAGCCAGTACGGTGTCGTCATCGTACGGGCGGACGTGAAAGACCTGGTCTTTCCCGGCAACCTTCGCGAGATCATGAACCAGGTGCTCGAGACCGAGCGCCGAGCCGAGGCCAAGCTCATCCAGGCCAAGAAAGACGCCGAGGCCCAGCGCATCAAGGCTCTCGCCGACAACGAGGCTGCGATGATGAAGGTCGAGGCCGAGAAGGCGCGCGCGACCCAGATCGCCGAGCTCGATCGCATGCGCTTCGAAGAGAAGCTCGCGCGCGACGTCCAGCAGGCGCGCGCGATGCGCGAGCACCCGGCGCTCCTCAGGCTGCGCGAGCTCGAGACCTTCGGCCAGCTGGCCGAGGGCGGCGCCAAGCTCGTGGTCGGCGTCGACGGCATCTTTGCTCGCGCGTCAGCAACCGACGACTGACCCGCCGGCAGTGTGGTTTTTCCGGATCCACCTGCCTGGCGGGGTCGGCCTTCGGGTACGAACCCGTCATGCGGCTGTGCCGTCTGGCGATATCGGCGCTCTTTGTCGCTTGCGAGGCCGCGCCGCCGGCGCCTCCCCCCGATCCGTCGGCGCTCTCGGTGCTCACCGACCTCGACCCCCGCCCCGACGTCGTCCATGTTTCGCTCGTCGCGCGCGAGACCGAGGTCGATGTCGGCGGCCCGGGCCTCAGCGCGGCGTGGGTCTACGCCGACGCTGCCGGGCCGCCTCCGGATGGCCGGCTGGCGGGGCCTCTGCTCGTAGCGAAGCCGGGCGACCTCATCGTCGTGGACTTCGAGAACCGCTTGTCGCGCGCAGCCACGACGATCCACTGGCACGGCCTGCGGCTCGACAGCGCGATGGATGGCGCCGGCAACCACGCGGGCGACGAGATTTTTCCGGGGGAGCGCTTTCAATACCGCTTCGTCGCGAAGGACGAAGGGACCTTCTGGTTTCACCCCCACGTCCGCTCCGACGAGCAGATCGAGCGCGGGCTCGCCGGAGCGGTCGTGGTACGCGCCGACGGCGCCGCCCCGCACCACACCGAGCGCGTGCTCGTGCTCGATGACGTCGACACCGACGCCGACGGCGCGATCGTGATCGAGCCGAGCGACGACGACCTGATGGCGGGCCGCCGTGGAGACACGCTCCTCGTGAACGGCTTGGTCGAGCCGACCGTCCCGGCGGTTCGTGGAGACGTCGAGCGTTGGCGCCTCGTGAACGCGTCGAACGGGCGCTACTTCGACGTGACGGCCCCGCCGCTCGGACTGCGCATCGTCGCGTCGGACGGCGGCGCGCTGCTCGACCCCTTCACGGTGCCCACGCTGAGGATCGCCCCGGGAGAGCGTTTCACGGTCGAGGTGGACCTCTCCGGCGCGCAGGGCGACGAGATCACCGTCATGACCCTCCCCGTCGACACCGGCCACGGCGCGCCGGACGCCGGCCCGCGAACGCTCTTTTCGCTCACCTTGGAACGAGGCGAGCCTCGCGCTCCGGTGCCGCTCGTGCCGCGCGCGCTCGACGAGATCGTGCCCCGCGGCGCGGCGCCCACACGCGACGTTCCGCTGCGTGAGGTCATGGATCCATCCGTCGGAGCGCTCTACCTGATCGGTGACGAGGCCTGGCCGTTCAACACGCCTTGGACATCGAGCGCCGGCGCGGTCGAGATCTGGCGCGTCCGAAACGAGACCATGGGCGATCATCCATTCCACATCCACGGGATGTTCTTTCAAATCTTGGACGGGAGCGGCCGCCCCCGGGCGGACGTCGGCTGGAAGGACACCGTGAACGTGCCGCGAGGCGAGAGCATCACGATCGCGCTCCCGCTCGAGCGAGGGCACTGGATGTTCCACTGCCAGATCCCCGAGCACGCCGAGCGCGGGATGATGGGCGAAATCCACGTCGCACCGTAGCCGGCGGGTCCTGGTAGGCTCCCGACCGTGGACGTCGTCGTGATCGTAGCGCCCACGGAGGGCGCAGCGGCCGAGAACGTCGACGCCCTCGCAGCCGCCTGTACGGCCGCCCTCACCAACGGCCGATGCCGGGTCGCCGATGACGCGGCGGATAACCCGACGGTCCGTGCGACGCTCACGTTCGGCGCGGACGACGCCTCGGCGCGGATCGTCGTCCGCGGCCCCGGGGGCGAGGCCGAGCGCACGCTTCGCTTCGGCGCGAACGATGCCGCCGTCGAGCGCTGGCGAAGCTCCGGGCTCGTGATCGGCACGGTCGCCGAGGGGGTGCGCGAAGCTCCTCCACCGAGCCCGCGTCAGCCCGGGCCGAAACCGCCGCCATCGCCCGTGAAGCCGGCGCCGAGCCCCCCACCGCGACCCAGCGAGCCTCCTCCCGTCTGGATCGACGCGGGGCTGACGGTCGGTCCAGCCCTCGAGGATGGGAGCGCGCGCGGCGGGCCAGTGCTTCGCCTCGGCTATGGTTTGGGTTCGCTGCCGATCGCAGTCCTCGTCGGCGCGACGTATTCGTATCGCGGTCCCGACGAGCGGGGCGTCGAAGTGCACACGTTCGCAGGCGGGGGCGGCGGGGCGGCGGTGCTCCGCATCGACCCCGTGACGCTCTCGGCGCGCGCCGAGCTCGTCGCGCACCTCCTCGCCGCGCGCGCTGACCGCGGCGGCAAGCCTGGCGGCGGGTCTCGGTGGCTCCCGGGCGGGCGCTTTGGAGCGGAGGCGGCGTGGATGGTGCACCGTTCGGTCGGGCCGTGGCTTGGCCTCGACTTCACGGTGGTTTCTCGCGGCACGCAGCTCTCGATCCGTGGCGAGCCGGCTGGTCGAGCCCCACCGTACGAAGTGTCGCCTCAGCTCGGGGTCCGAGCAGCGTTTCCTTGAGGTGCCTGGTCTCACGGGCCTGCGGGTACCATCCGGGATGATGCCCGCCCCAAACGAGCGGCCTCGGCTCCACGCTCTGCCAGGTGGCAAAGCTGGCCGCACGGTGCAGGCCGGCCCCTCGGA
>CALKVR010000942.1 GCA_938004815.1 uncultured Polyangiaceae bacterium
AGAAATCGATGGCGGCGAACGTCTCGCGCACGCAGGTCTCGAAGGCGTCCCCGTCGATCCCTGACTTGTACTTCTTGGCCTCGGCCTTGCCGCCGGCGGCCTCGATGCGCAGATCGACGCTCACGTCGCCGGCCTTGTCCTGGACATCGGCCTTGCCGAAGCATCGCGCAAAAGCCTCCATGTGAGGCTCGACGCTCTTCTTGATGGGGGCCTTGGTCTCGTTGTCGTTGGGGCCGCCCCCGATGTGCATGCCGATGTTCTTCACCTCGACGTCGGGCACCGGCTCATCTGCCGATGCCGATGCCGCCGCCGATGCCGATGCCGATGCCGATGCCGCCGCCGATGCCGATGCCGCCGCCGATACCGATGCCGCCGCCGATGCCGATGCCGCCGTCGGTGCCGATGCCGTGGGCGGCGCTGCCGCGCTCGCGGTCGCGGCAGCCGACGCCGGCTCGGCGGCGGTCGTAGCAGCCGACCCCGGCTCGGTCCCGTTCGGTTCGGGCGCGCAGGCGAGCAAAGCGGACGATGCCGCGGCGACGAGGATCGAGACGCGAGAGATCACCGGCGCCTCTTACACGAACGGCGCCCGTCGATCGAATCTTTGAGCCCCCTCAGGGGGCCACGTAACCGCGCGCGAAGACCCGGCCGTCGAACACCGTGTAGCCCTCGGGATCGAGGTAGACCTCGTCGTAGGTCACGCCGTCGGTCGAGCGTCGGATCGCCCCCGGCCAAGTGGCGGCGAGCCACGTCCCCGCGTACCAGCTGGAGCCGTAGACGTCCGGCCCGCAGGCGACCGTCTCGTTCCACTCCCCCTCGCAGAACGCCGGGACCATCAGATCCAGGGGCGTCCAGCTCTCGCCGTCGAGGGTCTGAAACGTGGTGCCGCCATTGTCGAACGCCACGAGCCGCCCCCCACCCGCGAGCAGATGCACGCGGTAGAAGAACGGCTGTTCGAAAGCGAAGGCCTCATCCCAGAGCAGACCATCTCGCGAGCGGTAGACGTACCCGTACTCGTTCACCAAGCACCCGAGCCAGAGCTCGCCCTGAAACGCGCCCGCCCCCGCGCAGGACGGGTACGGCATCGACGCGGTCTCGTCGGTCCAGACGACGCCATCGGTCGACACGAGCAGGCGCGCGCCGCCGGCGACGACCCACCGGCCCGCGCTCCAGGCGACCGACCAAAGGTTGGTGCCGATGTCTTCGATCGCTCCGTCGGTCACGCGATCGCCCCACGTCAAGCCGTCGTCGCGCGAGACGATCCGGAGGCCGCCGTACCCGACCGCGACGATACCGGGGACCTGCCCTGGAGGCCCCCCACCTCCTTCACCGCCGCCCCCCATCGCGCCGCCGCCGCCCTGGCCGCTGCTCGATGTCGTGGCTGCGCTCGAGCTCACGCTCGACGTCGTCACGCCGGTCGCCCCCGCCGCGGCCGCGTTCGACGTACCCTCGTCGTCGACGACGAGCACGTCGCTGCAGGCTGCGCTCCACATCGCACCGAGCAGCGCCAGGTGCGCTCGCCGAGACCTCATGGGGTAGCCCGGGCCAGCAACGCGCATGCCCGCCTCGGCGGCGTTGCGCGGCCCGAAGCCGCTCCTTCGGTGCGACACGCGCGGGGCCGCCGACGACGCGGGTGCCCCGTCAGCGTCGCACTTGAGCGTGCCCGTGGTGGTGGTGCCCAGGCCCGCACCGCGCGTCCTCCCACCCCACCCAGTAGGGGCCGTCGGGGCCGTGCTCGCGCTTCCAGATCGGAAGCCGCCCTTTGATCTCGTCGATGAGCTTGCGGCATGCGGCGAAGGCCTCGCCCCGGTGGGGCGCGCTCGCGGCGCAGACGACGGCGACGTCACCGACCCGCAGCGCGCCGACGCGGTGCGATGCGAACACGCGCACGCCGGCGATCGCCGCCTCGATCTCCGCTTCGATCCGACCGAGCTCGGCTTCGGCCATCGTGGCGTAGGCCTCGTACTCCAGGAGCGTGACGGCCCGCCCGTCGTTCGTGTCGCGGACGACCCCCACGAAGACGTCGACCCCGCCGGCGCCGGCGTGCGACACCGCCGCGATCGCTTCGTCGACCGAGAGCACGGCGTCGCGCACCCGCCCGGTGCCGCGCGGGCTGCGGCCCTCGTCACCCACGATCTCGGCGAGCGCAGCCGCGAGCCGCGAGGGCTCGGCGCGCGCGTTCGCTTTGCGCGCGACGTGCCCGACCGCGAAGCGACCGAGCGGGTGGAGGCGCGGCCAAGCCTGGCTCGTGCGAGCGGCGTCCGCTCCGAGGAGGGCGACGAGATCATCGGGCATCGTCGTCCCTGCGCCCGGATCGATTGCGTCGATCGGGCGCGCCGGCACCGAGGCCAGCGCGACTTGCCGAGCGACCTCGTCGCGGTCGACCGCCACCGCCGCCCCTCGAGCTGCGATGGCCGCTCTCGCCGAACGCGTGAGGGTCCGCCACCCCTCGAGCGAGAGGTGGAGCCCGGCCGCGTCGAGCGCGCGGCGCGCAGCGAGCGGGACGAGATCGAGATCGCCGATCTCG
>CALKVR010000943.1 GCA_938004815.1 uncultured Polyangiaceae bacterium
GGTGGCACCGGCGGCGGGGGCGGGTCCGGCGGGATGGGCGGCATGGGCGGCGCGCCGCCCACGTGCACCACGCCCGAGCCTGGCGGCACGGTGCTCTGGTCGAAGCACATCGCGGGCGATGGGGTCCCGGGGACGGCACACCAGCGAATCACGCGCCTCATCGGGGACCCCGAGGGCATCGTGGTGATGGGGCAGTACACCGAAGCGCTGTCGACGAACGGCTTCTCCGCGCCCAGCGTCGACGGGAGCGGAAACGCGTTCTTGGTGTGGGTCGAGCCCGGCGGCTCGTTCGTGCAGGACGGTGGCGCGGCCAAGAACGTCCTCTTCTTCGGCCCACCGGCGATGGGCGCGCCGCCCGAGCCGCGGGCCGTGGCGCTCGGCGCCTCGCCGTACGGCCTCGCGGTGGTCGGTCGGTTCGAGGGGAGCCTGATGGCCTCCGGCACGACCGTGAACGCGCCCTCGGCGGAGCCGGCCGCCTTCACGGTCGACTGGGACGACACGGCGGCGACGCCCGGGCTATGGGCCGACGCGACGTCGGTCGCGGCGCGCTTCGACGATGTCGTGGTCGCGGCCGACGGCGCGCGGATCGTCTCGGGCTACACCCAGAACGGGATGACCGTCGGCGGCGCGATCTTTCCGCTCGGCCATTTCATCGCCCGCATCGAGCAAGGCGGCGCCGTCGCGGTGCAATCCGTGCTCCTCGGTACGGGCACGGCCGCGAGCGAGCGTATTCATCTCGCCCCAGGCCCCAATGACGCGATCTACCTGGCCGCGGCTCTCCGCCAAGGCACGCACTTGTTCGGTAGCGATACCTTGCAGGTGGACGCGATCTCGGGGGTCCTCGTGGGCCGCATCGACCCGAACCTGAACTTCACCGGCGCCAATGTCTTTCAGGGGCCTGACACGACCGGTCATCAGGTCTTCGTCTGGGACCTGACCGCGGGGCCGAACGGCCGGGCCGCGGTGAGCGGCTCGTTCTTCGGCCAGATGTCGCTCGAGCCGAACACGGCCAAGATCATCAGCACCGCGGCCGGCGGACAGAATGACGGGTTCGTCGTCGTCATCGATCCGAGCTTGGAAGCCACCCAGTGGTTCGGGCTCGGGAGCACGACGACCAACGAGGTGATCGCTTCGGTTTCGATCGATCCGTGCGGCGACGTCGCGGTGATGGGCACGCTGCGCGGTGAGGCGATGTTCGGCGGCGCGCCGGTGAGCCCCGAGAGCGCCGCGGCCGCGTACGTCGCCAAATTCGACGCGTCGATGGTGGGCGCGCTCTCCCCCGCGTGGATTGCGCTCCTCGATCACGCGCAGCACACCGCGTGCTCGACCTCGACGGCGGTCGCGCCTTTCTGGGACCAGCCGTGCTTTCACGTGTTGGCGAGTGCGGACGGCGTCTACGCCGCGGGCGGGTTCTCGGGTCAGATCGACCTGCCCGGCGGGCCCACCCTCGCGGCGTCTCAAGGCGAGGACGCCTACCTCCTCAAGCTCGCCCCCTGATCCGCGCGCGGCGGCGGACCCACACCGCCAGCGCGAGGAGCACGACCCAAGGCGCTCGCGACGGCTCGTGGCGGGGCACGGCGCAGCCCGCACAGCCGCCCGCGCTCGCGTCGAGCTCGGGGGGAGCTTGCGCAGGGCCGTCGCCGCTCGACATCGGGGCGGGCGCTTGGGCGGCGAGACGTTCTTCGCCGCCGCTCGCGATGAGCTGCCCCGCGAGCGCGACCTCGGCGTCAGGGTGCCGCTGGAGCACGGCCAGCTTCTGCTGCCGCAGCGAGCCCAGCATCTCGCGCGACTGCGAGGTGAGCTCGGACTCGGGAATGGCGAGGAACGCCGTATAGGGCGTCACCACGTTGTAGGCGAGGGCGAGCTCGATCGTCTCGTCGATCTTCTCGCGTGACTCGCCGAAGAGAGCGATGTCCTCGAGCAGATGCGCGATCCGCTCGCGGCCCCACAGCTTGGCGACGAACGGGCGGCGCACGACCTGGGGCAAGTCGACCGAGGTGACGAGGCGCACCTCTTTCCCGGCGCGCCCTCGCACCGAGAGCTTGACCTTGCCGGTGCCCCGGATACGGCCGGAGACGCGGATCTCCTGCTCCTGGTAGAGGTCCGGGATCGTCCTCGGATAGAGCTGCGCGATCTCGCCGCCGTCGACCTCGATGCTGACGTCGACGAGGACGGGCGCTGCGATCTGCTGGGCGAGGCGGCTCACGCGCTCGCGGAGCGCGCTCGCGCTCTCCACGAGGACGAACCGGCCCCGGCTCTCGGCCGCGAGGACGTTGAACGCAGCGCGATCGACGTTGTCTCCGAACCCGACCGTGAAGACACGTGTGCCGCCCTCTTTGCCGGCGTTGTCACGCAGGGTGGCGAGGAGATCGCGCCCGGACGGGATGGTCCCCGAGAGCAGGACCACGGTGCGGTTGCGACCCGTGCCCTCTTGCGCAGCGAACGCGGCCTTGAGCGCGGTCGCGACGTCGGCGCTCGCGCCCGGCCGTTCGCTCAGCAACCCGAGCGCCTCCTTGCGCGCGGC
>CALKVR010000944.1 GCA_938004815.1 uncultured Polyangiaceae bacterium
CGCCGCGGCAACCGGGGGAAGGTGACCTTGGCGAGGTCGAGCACGCGTTGGGTGCGCCGGGCGCCATCGGCGCCGCCGCGGTCGAGGCGCAGATCGCGCGCGAGGCGCTCGGGGAGGAGGTTGGCGGTGAGGACACCGTAGTCGTCGCGCACGATGCGGCCGAGCCAATTCTCGGGCCGCATGATCACCGACGCGATCTCGATCGCGGGCGCCGTGACGGTGAGCGCGTCGCTCTCGAGCATGTCGGTCACGTAGTGGCGAAACGCCTGGTGGTCGGGGGGCAGCGCGTCGTCGAGCCCGAAGAGCATCGCCACGCGCCGTCCCTCTTCGTAGAAATGGTCCTTTTCTCTCTGGTCGAGGGGGCGAAAGACGCGCTCGAAGACGAGCATCGTCGTGTCCCACAGCGTGGCGAGCACCCACAACTGCGAGGCCCGATCGTTGGCCTCGTACCGGTGGCCCGCGCGGAACGCGCCCGCGTCCTCGCGGATGGCCCCGCGGATGCGCTCGTGCACGCGGTGCACGCGGCGCGCGGCGCCGACGGCCTCGTCGAGCTCGCCGAAGGTCATACGAAAGATCTGCTGGAACGTGGTCCGAAACCGCGAGAGCGGGTCCGCGCGCGTCACCGAGTGGTCAGCCACCGCGTACGCGACGTACGGGTGCGCGAGCTGCAAGAGGGCCGCGCGGCCCGCGCCGAGAAAGAGCGCGGCCTCGCGCGAGACCTCCCACGCCAGCGTGTCGGGCCCGAACAGCCCCGCGCGTGGGTCCACCACCTCGCCCTGGAGGCGCGAGAGGCTTCGCTCGAGATCGTCGCGCGAGACGAGGCCGTGCACGACAGAGAGTCTACTCGAAAATCCCGTGGCCTCGCCGCCGTGCTACGCCCCCGGCCGTGCTCGAACTCGACCCCTGGTCCCGGCCACGGTCCCCCGGCGAGCGTCCGCGCCTCGCGCTCGGGACGATGAACTTCGGCAAGCGCACGCCAGCGCCCGACGCAGAGCGCATCATCCACCGCGCCCTCGAGCGCGGGATCACGCTCTTCGACACCGCCAACGCCTATTGTGACGGCGCGAGCGAGACGATCCTCGGCCGCGCCCTCGCCGGCCGCCGTGACCGCGCGCTCGTCGCGACCAAGGTCGGCTTCGGTCGCGTGGCGGGCAAGCTCGAGGGCCTATCGCGCGCGCGCATCGCCGCCGCCCTCGACGAGAGCTTGAAGCGGCTCGGCATGGAGACGGTCGACGTCTACTACCTGCACGTGCCGGATCACCAGACGCCGATCGACGAGACGCTCGAGGCGATCGGCGCCGCTCTCCGGAGCGGCAGGATCCGCGCGTTCGGCGTGTCGAACTACGCGTCGTGGCAGGTCCTCGAGATCTTCACCGCCTGCGAGCGCGCCGGGCTCCCGCGGCCGATCCTCTCGCAGCAGATCTACAACGCGCTCATCCGGCAGCTGGAGCTCGAGTACCTCCGCTTCGCCGCCAAGTACGGCCTCCACACCACCGTCTACAACCCCCTCGCGGGCGGCATGCTCACCGACCGCTACACCGCCGAGGGCGACATCCCCAAGCACTCGCGGTTCGACCAAAACCGCCTCTACCAGGGCCGCTACTGGTCCGGCGCCATGCGTCGTCTCGCCGAGGACGTGGGTCAGATCGCCCAGGGGGAGGGCCTCAGCCGCGCGCGGTTCGCCTACGCTTGGCTCGCTTCGCGCCCCGGCGCCGACTCGATCCTCGTCGGCCCGGGTACGCTCGAGCACCTCGACGACGCCATCGACGCCCTCGAAGCAGCGCCCAGCGCCGAGAGCCTCCGCCGCGCCGACGAGCTCTACCGCGCCTTTCAGGGGACCGAGACCAGCTACGCTCGCTGACGATGTTGGAGCCGGGCGCTGCCGATCGCGACGTCGCCGAGGCGATGGCGCACTACCGGGCACACGGATGGGCGCGGCTCGAGCGCGTCTTCAGCGAAGGCTGGCTCGCGGCGCTGCGTGAGCGCGCGGACGATCTGATGCTCGGCCGCGTCGTGCACGACGGGATGTTCTTTCAGCACGATGCGCCCACCGGCCGCTACGAGGATCTCACCCACGGTGAGGGCTGGGTCGGGCCCTCGCTCGCTTACCGCAAGCTCGAGAAGCTCGAGCGTGACGATCGTTTCCTCGCTCACATTCAGAACCCGCTCTTCGAGCGGATCGCACGACAGACTATCCCAGGTGACATCGCGATCTACCGCGCCGTTCTGTTCAACAAGTCGAGCGAGGGCAGCTCTCCCCTGCCCTGGCACCAGGACGCGGGCCGCTTCTGGGGGCTCGATCGGGATCCCGATCTCCAGGTCTGGACGGCCCTCGACGACGCAACCGAGCGTTCGGGCTGCGTCGAGGTCCTGCCCGGCAGCCACCACGCCGGCCTCGCCACACCCCTCGGCGGCGTCGTCCCGCGCGACGTCCTGGACCGACACGAGGCCGACCGGCACGCCGTCTCCATCCCCGCGCGCGCGGGCGACGTCCTCTTGCTCCACAACCACGTCTGGCACCGATCGGGCGCGAACACGAGCGGCTCTCCGCGCCGCGCCGTCACGATTTGCTACATGAGCGCGGCCACACGCTGCCTGCGCACCCGCCGCGCGCCGCGGTCGTTCGTCCGCGTCTTCTCTGCCTACGAAAATGGATGAATCGGACTTCGACGGGACGCTCGTGCTCGAGCAGCTGGCGGAGATCGGCCTGGTCGAGGACTTCTTCGACGCGATCGACGCCGACGACATCGGACGGGCGACTCGGCTGATTCGTCGAGCGGAGGTCGATTCATCGACCATCGCTTGGGTGATCCGAAAGATGGAGGAGGGAGATGGCGAGCACTGATGCCCCCGCTGACGACGGCTCGCGCGGCGGGGCCCCGCAGGGCAGTGACGATTTGCTACATGAGCGCGTCTACGCGCCCGCGCCCGCGCCCCGCCGCGCGGTCGTGGTCGGCGTCTGGTCGACTCGACGCCTCTCCCGCGAGAAAACCCCGGTCCTGACACCGGCTTCCGTCGTCCGGAGAGGATGGCGCGGCAGCTGCATGAGGCGTGGCCGTGAGCTCTTCGCACCAGGCCGACGACCCCAGGACCGAGCCGGCACGCCCGCCTGCGCACGAGCCGCACGACAAGCCGACCGCCCCGACCGGTCGCGGCCGCAAGCTCCGGATCGCCATCTTCGTCATGGCCGCCATCGGGCTGTCGTTCTGGGCGACGCAGGGGAGCGCACCCTCGGAGGCTGCGACGCGCGTGCCCATGAGCGACGTCGTCCGCGCCGTCGACGAGGGCAGGGTCGAGCGCGCCGAGATCACGGCCGAGGCGATCACCGTCACGCTGAAGGGCGACGAGGGGCAGACCGGCGACAAGCTCGTCGCCGAGCGCCTCCCCAACATCGACGAGACGGCGCTCCTCGGAGCCATGAGCGAGAGGGGCGTCACGTTCGAAGGGCAGATCGAGCGCTCCGCCTGGTGGTGGACCCTCTTCGCCGGGCTCTTGCCGTTCCTGATCCTCGGCGCGCTCATCTTCGCGATGAGCGGCGGCGCGATGGCGGCCGCCGCGCGCAACAAGCCGATGAGCTTCGGTCGGTCCAAGGCCAAGCTGTACGACAAGAGCCGCGACAACGCGGTGACGTTCGACGACGTGGCCGGCGTCGACGAAGCCAAGGCCGAGCTCACCGAGATCGTCGACTACTTGAGAGACCCTGGGCGCTACGCCGACGTAGGCGCTCGCATCCCCAAGGGCGTCTTGCTCGTGGGCCCGCCCGGGACGGGCAAGACGCTCCTCGCGCGCGCGGTGGCGGGGGAGTCGGGGGTGCCGTTCTTCTCACTGTCGGGCTCCGAGTTCGTCGAGATGTTCGTCGGCGTGGGCGCGGCTCGCGTACGTGATCTCTTCGAGCAGGCAAAAGAACGCGGCCCCTGCATCATCTTCATCGACGAGCTCGACGCCTTGGGCAAGATGCGCTCGGGCGGTGGCGGGTTCGTCTCGAACGAGGAGCGCGAGCAGACCCTGAACCAGCTCCTCGTGGAGATCGACGGCTTCGACTCCGGCGCAGGCCTCATCGTCATGGCCGCCACGAACCGCCCCGAGATCCTCGACAAGGCGCTGCTCCGCGCGGGGCGCTTCGATCGGCAGGTGGTCGTCGACCGCCCCGACGTGCGAGGCCGCGAGGCCATCCTCCGCGTGCACGCGGGCAAGCTCAAGCTCGAGCCCGACGTCGACCTCCGCCTCGTCGCGCAGCGCACCCCGGGCATGACCGGCGCCGACCTCGCCAACGTCGCGAACGAGGCCGCCTTGGCCTCGGTGCGGCGCCACGCGTCGGCCGTCGGGTCGGCCGACTTCGAGGAGGCGGTCGATCGCATCCAGCTCGGGCTCAAGAAGGAGGGCCGCGTGATGACGGCCGACGAGAAGCGTCGCGTCGCGTACCACGAGGCCGGGCACGCCCTGGTCGCGCTCTCGGTCGAGCACGCCGACCCCGTCCACCGCATCACGATCATCCCGCGCACCATCGGTGCCCTCGGCGCGACGCTCCAGCTCCCGACCGACGAGCGCTACCTCGTGACCCGCGGCGAGCTCCTGGATCAGCTCTGCGTCCTCATGGGCGGCCGCGCCGCCGAAGACGTCATCTGGCGCGACGTATCGACAGGCGCGCAAAACGACCTCGAACGCGCCACCGAGCTGGCGCGTCAAATGGTGACGCGGTTCGGCATGAGCGACCGCATCGGGCCCCAGACGGTCGGGCGGGCGGAGTCGCTTCGATTCCTCGCGACCGCCGACGGCGGCGCCGATCACGCCCTCGGGAACGACACCGCCCAGCTCGTCGACGCCGAGGTCAAGGCCATTCTCGAGGGCGCCTGGAAGCGCGCCCGAGAGATCCTCGTCCGCCGCCGCGAGACGCTCGAGCGGCTCGGACGGGCCCTGCTGGCGAAGGAGACGCTCGAGCGCGACGAGGTCTTGGCTACCGTCGATACCTTGCCCTTCCCCGCCCCCGACGCCCTGCCGCCGCCTTCGCTCCGGCACCTCGAGCGCCGTTCGCTCTGCTGACTGCCGCTCCGGCGTGGCGTTCTCCGGAGCGACGGCGCATCGCGTCGCGACGTCGCGCAACCCTTGCTCGAATTGCGCGAGGACGGTACCAAGACCCGGCCGCCCAGCGCCACAACCGGTAGATTTACCCCGGCACGCAGCATGCAGTGCCGCGAGGCGCGCGGACCGCCCGTCGGCGAGTCCGCCCCGGGCCACTTCTCTATCCGCAGGGGGACCGTGAAACACGCACTCGTCATCGAGGACGACGCCTTAATTCGCGAGAACGTGATCGAGCTCTTGACCGAAGAGGGCTTCGCGGCCGAGGGCGCCGAGAACGGCAGGCTTGGCCTCGAAGCCGCGCTCAGGTCGCCGCCTGCCATCATCATTTGCGACGTACGAATGCCGGAGCTCGACGGTTTCGGCGTGCTGGAGGCGTTGCGGCAGAACCCGAGCACGCGCTCGGTACCCTTCATCTTCCTCTCGGCCAAGGCGGACCGCGCCGACGTGCGCGCCGGCATGAACATGGGCGCCGACGACTACGTGACCAAGCCCTTTACCCGCGCCGAGCTCCTCGAAGCCATCCGCGCGCGTATCGTCCGGCAAGAATCGCTGCGCTCGGCCCCCGATATCCCCACGGCCAAGCCCGAGCCGGGGAGCGTCGTGATCGAAGACCCGGCCATGCAGGGCGTGTACGCGCTCGCGGCCAAGGCCGCGCAGGCGCTCATCAGTGTTTTGCTCCTCGGCGAGACCGGCGTCGGC
The DNA here is from genome assembly GCA_938004815.1 of uncultured Polyangiaceae bacterium. Classification (GTDB taxonomy): domain Bacteria; phylum Myxococcota_A; class Polyangia; order Polyangiales; family Polyangiaceae; genus Xiheicaenibacterium. The sequence continues at coordinate 5,779 of CALKVR010000944.1, forward strand.
AAAGAGGTGTTGGCGCAGAGCATCCACAAGCTCTCCCAGCGGCGGGCGGGGCCGTTCCTGGCCCTCAACTGCGCAGCGATGAGCGAGTCGCTCCTCGAGGGGGAGCTCTTCGGCAGCGAGCGCGGCGCGTACACCGGCGCGACCCAGTCGCGCCTGGGCCTGCTCGAGTCGGCCAACGGCGGCACCGTGTTCTTGGACGAGGTCGGCGAGCTCCCACTCTCGATCCAGGCGAAGCTGCTCCGCGTCCTCGAGGAGCGCCGCATCCTCCGGGTGGGCGGGCGCACCCCGGTCGCCATCGACGTTCGCTTCGTCTCGGCGACGAACCGCGATCTCGAGGCCGAGGTCGCGCGCGGGGCGTTCCGGCACGACCTCTACTATCGGCTCAACGGCATCAGCATCACCATTCCACCGCTTCGCGAACGCCGCCGCGAAATCCTCCCCCTCGGTCTGCGGTTCGTAGATTCCGCCGCCGCGCAGCTCGGCCGCCCCGCACCGACCCTCGGAGAAGACGCGAGCGAGATCCTCCTCGGCTATGGGTGGCCAGGCAATATCCGCGAGCTCAAGAACGTCATCGGGCGCGCGGTGGTGCTGGCCGATGATTCCATCACGCCCGAGCACCTGCCCGACTTCGTCCGCAAGAGCCGGGTCTCGCAGCCGCCGCCCTCGGCGCCCCCCGCGAGCGCCGGCGCACCCGATTCGCGTGGGCTGCGCGACGAGCTCGCGGCCATGGAGAAGCGCCGTATCGTCGAGGCGCTCGACAAGTGCCACGGCAACCAGACGGCCGCGGCCGAGCTCCTCGGGATGAGCCGCCGCACGCTCGTCAGCCGCCTCTCCGAGTACGACCTGCCGCGGCCTCGAAAGCGCTGACCCGGAGGGATGATGCGAGCGGAAGCCCTGGCTCTGACGTTCCTCGTGACCGCCGCGGCGGCGGCCTGCGCAGACCCGGCGCCCACCAGCGTGCCGACCAGCGAGCCGCTCGCGTTCGTACCGGACCTGGTGCCTGCGACGGCCGACGACCCCATCGTCCCCATTCCTACGCGCCTCGACCTCGATGCGCGCAAGGTAGCGCTCGGCGAGAAGCTCTTCAAAGACCCCATCCTCTCGCGTGATCGCGACACATCGTGCCTGGTCTGCCACCCCTTCGGCAAAGGCGGCGCCGACGGCATGCCGAAATCGCAGCTCTTCGGCAAGGAGCCGCTCGCCGTCAACACCCCCACCGTGTTCAACGTGGGGCTCAACTACAAGCTCCATTGGAACGGCAAGTGGGACTCGCTCGAGGCGCAGCTCGACACGCCCATCCTCAACCCCAAGGTGATGAACATCACGTACGGGGAAATCGTGTCGCGCCTCGACGCCTCGACCGACTACAAGCCCGCGTTCGCGGCCATCTACACCGACGGCGTCACCGAGAAGAACTTCCGCGACGCTGTCGCCACCTACGAGCGCTCGCTCCTCACCCCTCGGTCCCGCTTCGACCGGTTTCTGTCGGGCGAGCCCGAGGCCATCGACGATCGCGAGCGCCAGGGCTACGCCCTCTTCAAGAGCCACGGGTGCATCAGCTGCCACCAAGGCGTCAACGTGGGTGGAAACATGATGCAGCGCTTCGGCGCGCTGAAGGACTACTTCGCCGGTCGAACCATCACCGAGGCCGACCTCGGCCTCTACCTCGTGACGAACCGGGAGGAGGACAAGCACGTCTTCCGCGTCGCCAGCCTGCGCAACGTCGCGCTCACTGCTCCCTATTTTCATGACGGCTCCGTCGACACGTTGGAAAAAGCAGTCCGCATCATGGCCGAGTACCAGCTCGGCCGGCCGCTCACCGACGAACAGACCGGGCTCATCGTGGCGTTCTTGGGCTCGCTCACGGGCGACACCGGAGTCGAGGGGCTATGAAGCGTGACCTCGCTTTCCGCGGCCTCTGGATCTTGGGCGTCGCCGCTTTCGCCGGGCAATGGGTCCACGCCGAGCGCGCGCGCATCGTCGGGCCCGAGCACGACGCCTACTTGCACGACGTCCGGAGCCTCCAGGCCAGCGACGCGCGGCTCAACGAACAGGTCATGCAGTCGCGGCAGTCGCTCGTCACCCATTACGACGATCTCGCGCGCACCGTGACGGCCCTCCACCGGCTCCACGGACGCCTCGACCGCACGCCTGCGTTCCTCTCCCCTGCCGATGCCGAGGTCGTCAGGCAGGCCGCCGGCGTCTCGCGCGAAGCGCTCGCCGAGAAGGCGCGAATCGTCGAGCAGTTCAAGAGCGAGAACGCGGTATTGCGCAACTCGAGCCGGTTTTTCCCGATCGCCGCGCAAGACCTCCGTGATCGGCTGCGCGCCGACCCCGACGCCGCCACCCTCGCTCCGATCGTGAACGAGGTCTTGATCGCGGTGCTCCACTACACCCAGCTGCCGAGCGGCGCCCAGCTCGCGCGTGCGCAGGACGCCATAACCGCGCTCGAGCGCGCCAGCATGCCTGGCGCGTTCCGAGACGACGCCGATGTCGTCTCGTTGCACGCGCGCACGTTGCTCTCGCGCGGCCCCAAGGTCGCCGATCTCACGAACGCGGTCCTCACGGTTCCGACCGCGCCCGCCGCCGAGGCGGTAGACGCCGCGTACGGACGGGGCGTCCACGCCGCCGAGCAGCAGTCGGCCCATCGGCGCGGCTTCATGTTCGCGACCCTGTTGGCGGCCCTCGGCCTGATGGCAGCCGACTTCGTGCTGCGTTACCGGCGCGCCGCGCGGTCGGAGCGCGACACCGCCGCGAAGCTCGCGGCCGCCAACGAGACCCTCCTCCGCGAAAAGGAGCGAGAGAAAGAGCTCTCGGATCTGAAGAGCCGCTTCGTCTCGATGACGTCTCATGAGTTCCGCACGCCCCTCGCCGTGATCCTCTCCTCGGCCGAGCTCTTGGAGGCCTACGGCGAGCGCTGGGTGCCGACCAAACGGAGCGACCACTACGGTCGGATCAAGGGCGCGGTCGGCACGATGCGTGAGCTGCTCGACGCGGTCCTCGTCATAGGAAAGAGCGACGCCGGCAAGCTCGAGTGCAAGCCCGGTCCGCTCGACGTCGGGCGGTTCTTGCGCGAGGCGATCGACGCGATCGCGTCGACGTCTCTCCGTCACGAGGTGCGGACCGATATCGCCGAGCCGCTGCCCAGCGCAGAGATCGACGAGAAGCTCGCGAATCATGTCATCACCAACCTTCTCTCCAATGCGGTGAAATACTCGCCCGCAGGCGGAGTCGTGAGAGTCAAGGCGAAGGCCGACGGCAAGGACCTCGTCCTCGAGGTGGCCGATCGCGGGATCGGGATCGGGCGGGCGGATCGCGCGCGGCTCTTCGAGAGCTTTCACCGCGGCGCCAACGTCGGCACCATCCCGGGCACGGGGCTCGGGCTCGCGGTGGTCAAGCGCGCCGTCACTGCCCACGGGGGCTCGATCGACGTCCGCTCCGAAGAGGGCGAGGGCACGACGTTCATCGTGCGGTTGCCGGTGTTCACCGGCGAGAGCGATCAGCGCGAGGCAGCGCGGGCGCCGTCGAGCCCCGGGCGAACGACGACGGTCGTGTAGACGAAGCCCTTGGCCTTGCAGTGCCCCGACGAAGGCGACGCGCACTCGATCCAGTAGATGCCGTCGAGGCCTGCCCGCGCCGCCTCGACGCGCATGAGCTCGATGCTGCGGGGGCTCTCGATCGTCGCGGCCTTGAGCTCGCCGACGACACGAAAGGGTCGGTCCGGCTGCGCGTCGAGGAGCACGTCGACCTTGTCTTCGCTGCGCGGGACCGAGGCGATCTCCTCGGTCGGCAGATACGAGACACGCGGCGTGCTGGAGCAGCCGACCGCCGAGAGACCAATGACCATCGAGAGAGCGTGAAGCGTCTTCATCTTCGTTCCTTTGCGCGACCCCTTGGGCGTCGAGGAGCGGTATCGCAAGCGCGATGCCACGATCGATCGACGACCTTTTGCACCGAGAACGCGCGACGACCGGCGTTTGCGCAAGAGCCTCGAGCAGGCCTTGCGCAACGGTTGGGCGAGCGTCGCGCAACCGCTACCATCGGCCCATGCACAAGCTCATCGGCGTCGCGCTCGCGTTCGTTCTCGGGTGCAACGATGGCGAGGTCGGGGCGGGCGGCGGCGATCCCGGCGGGCCTGGCTCCTCGGGCAGCGGCACCGAGTCGAGCCGCGAGCTCCGGCGCAGGCGGCGGCGTCCCGTGCGCGGGCGCCACGCTCGCGGATCTCACGCGCATCTCGACGCACCCCGTCTCCGGCGCCAACGGGTCGAGGGCGCTCTACGCCGAGGCCGCCTCGGGTGGTTGGGTCGCCTGGCCCGGCGGCGATGGCGTGCACCTCACGCCTCTCGACGCGAACGACACCCCCGCCGGGCCTGACCTGGTGGTTTCGGCGCTCGAGCCCTACGGGTTGGTGGTCGACGGTGACCTCTTCCTCCTGGCCTCACGCGCGCCCGACTACATGACGTTCTTTCGCATCGGCACCGACGGCTCGGTGCTCGCGTCGGTCGACCTCGTCGGCGGCGGCAACCACATGACCGAGGGGGTCGAGTGGTTCGGCGAGTTCGCGCGCACCGGGCGCCTCGTCAGCACCGGTGCCGGCAGCTTCGCGGCGTACTTCGCGCTGCACCGCCGTTGGCCCGACGGCATCGGCCACCAGGGCGATACCCTCCGCCTCCTGGACGCGAACGGTGCGCCGCTCGGCGGCGGATGGGGTTGGGGCTGCAGCCACAGCATGGACCAGCTGCTCACCACGAGCGGCGCGACGCTCGCCCCCATCTGCATCTCGGACTGCTATCCAGAGAAAGGGATCTGGTTCAACCACAGTCAGTCGATGCTCATCGACGACCCGTCCGCCAACTGCGCGGGCGGCTACACCACCGTGCTCGGCGGCATCGCCGGTGTGTCGGACGGCTTCTGGATCACCTTTGGCAAGCAGGGGCAGGCCGGCTGGGACATGCAGCTTGCGCACCTCGACACCGCGGGGGCGGTCGGCTCGTCGATCCCGCTCGGCGCTTCGTCGACCGGGCAGGTGCGCCTCGCGGCGTACGACGGCGGTCTCCTCTTGGGCTCGTTCGATGGGGCCGCGACGACGCTCGAGCGCCGCGATGTCGCGGGGACGCCCGATGGTGCGCCAGAGGTGATCTCCGGGCTCTCGCTCCCGTTCCAGGACTTCACCAGCCTCACCACGGGAGAGGTCGCGTGGGCGTGGGCCTCGGGCACCTCGCTGCAGATCGCCCGCGTAGAGACCTGCCGCTAGTACCGCGACACATCGACTTCGATGGGTCGCGGTATCGAAAGAAGATCGAGTACCGAGCCCGAAGATGCGCCATCAGGAGGTTCCTCCCATCCCCCTCGCCCCGTCGTGGGGGTGGGAGGAACCGATCGAAATCAGTGGGGCGAGGTACTAACGCGCTCAGGCGGCCGCGACCCGCTGCTTTTTCTTTTTTTTCGGGCGCCCGGCGCGCAGCTCGGCGAGCTTGGCGACCAGATCGGCGCGCTCCTGCTCGTGCGCCGCCGTCGCGCGCTCGTAGAGGACCGCCTGCTGGTGGAGGCGGAACGCCTGCCACACGATGAACGCCGCGAACGAAAGCATGAGCGCGACGCCCCACCACGGCACCGGGATGCCGTCGGACCAGAGCGGTGCGAACGGGAGGACGAGCAGCGGGGCGCAGAGCCCGAGCGCGATCGCCGAGCCCTTCGTCGGCGCGTGGACCGCGCCGTCCTTGCCCCTCCGCATGAGCCCGGTCCGGCGAGCCTCCCACTCGCGGTCCACCCGCTCGAGCTCGTTCTGCACGATGAGGACCTCGTTCTGGCCGCCTAGCGCCGACGCGTGCTCCTCGAGCGCCCGGGCGCTCGCCTCGACCCGGTTCGCCGCCTCGACCACGTCGGTGTAAGCGGCGCCGTCGCCGTGGTGGATCGCGAGCTGGGTCTCGCAGTGCTTGCAGGTCACGAATTTCGCTGACTCTTTGACCTTCAGCTTCGCGCCGCAGTGGTTGCAGTTCAGGGCGATGAGCTCCATCGAGGTTCGCTGCGAATGGTAACGCTTCGGGAGGCTCGGCCTTTCGATAAACTGCGCCGGTGCGCGCGTCGACTTGGCTCCTCTCCGCGTTCCTCCTCTCCGGCTGCGATGCCTGCGACGGCTGCGCCGAGGCCAAGAAACGCGTCATGGGTGAGCTCCAGACCCCCGACGAGCACACCGCCGAAAAGCTCGTGCGCGAGCGCCTGCCCAGCGAGAGAGCGGCCGCGTCCAAGCTCTGCGGCGCGCCCGTCGGCGGCCTCGACGACGTGAAGCTGAAGCTGAAGAAATCGATCGTGCCCGGGTTCTACGACGTCGAGATCGAGGGCAAGCCGCTGCCAGCGCCCATCGCATCGGCGACCGCGGCCGCAAGCTCGACCCCGGCGCAGGACCTCGCGGCGGCGGCCCTGTGCGTCGGCGTGCTCCACGCCTTCTTCGACGCCGATGTCGGTGAGGGCGGCGAGGTCGAGAGCTTCAAGCTGAAGTCGCTCGAGGTGACCGAGGTGAGGACGCCCGGCCACGAGTGGAAGAAGCCCCACGAGTCCAGCGACTGGGACTGAGCCCGCCAATCAGCGCACGCCGCCCGAGGCGATCACGAAAGCGCTCTCGACCTCGGCCCGCGCCTCGTCGTCGCCTGGGTGAAAGCCGACCCGCTCGTAGCGTACGACCCAGTCGAAACCGCCCGCTCGCGTCTGGGCCGGCAGATCGAGGACGACCGTGCGCGGCACGAGGTGGGGGCGATCGTCGTCGACCTCGACCCGCTCGCGCCCGATCCCGCGGTAGTGGCGGGCGAGGTACCGCGTGACAGGCTCGGCCCGGGAACCGTCGACCGCCACGGGGATCACCTCGACCGCCAGCCGCCGAAACAGATCCCCGGTCGGCACCGCGTGGGTGACGTTCTTCGTCGTCAGCGTCAGGCGCGCGGTCTCGCCATGTTGCTCGACCACGACTTCCAGCGCCGATCGAACGAGCGCTTCGTCGTAGCCGCCGGGAAAGGCGTGGCTCTTGTGCCCGGCGGTCGCCGGCATGTGGCATGACGAGCACGTCAGGCTCGAGCCCGATGCCTCGTGCTCGGAGACGGTCCGCTGCATCGACGCCCCACGGCTTCGATGGCCGGGAAAATCGAACTCATGGCAGCTCTTGCACGCTTCGGCCGAACGAAAGCCTGGCGTCGCCGTCGTCGCGTGCGGCGCGTGGCCGCTCTTGTCGGCAGCGACCACTGGTCCTGCGAGGACATGGCAGGTGATACAGCCGACCCCGATCTCGGCTGCCGCATCGGGCCGCTCGGCGCTGCGCGACTCGGGCGCGTGACAACCGACACAGAACGCCCGCGTCGCTTCGGGCTCGCGCTCGAGCGCGGCCTGGAACGAGCCGTTGGTGAACGCGGCGTGGTGGCGCGACGTGCGCCACTCGCTCGCGATCGCCTCGTGGCAATGCTCGCACCCGCCATTCCAGGCCACCATCTCGGGCGCGGCGAGGCGCTGCGGGCGCAGCTGCGGACCGGGGCCCGGTAGGCGGAGCGCCGCCGCCACCGCACCGCGTGCCCCCTCGGCCGGCGCGAGCGACGCCGAGAGCGTGGCGGCGCCCGCGGCCGCGACGAGGAGGGCCGCCCTGTACCTCACATCGGCCAGATGAGCGTCGATTGCTCGAGGTTCACGAAGTAGACACGCAGATCGCCGGGCGGGTTGGTCGGGTCGGGGATGTTCCCTATCGCGTCGAGGCACGTGAGCTGGGGGCTCAGCTTCACCTTCTTCGCGAGCTCCATCGCCCGATTCGCTTGTTCGACCGTCTTGGTCTGCACGCCGAAGAACGACGTCTCGCCGCGGGTGAACTGGACGAACGTGAGCGCGTCTTGCAAGTCGGCCTGGCCGTAGAACGCGGCCACCGAGTCGCGGAACGTGTAGTAGGCGCTGCTGTTCGACGCGAGCATCACGAACGGCGTCGTGCAGGCATCCGTGTGCTTCACCGGGCTCGGCAGACTGTGGGGCGGCTTCTTTGCGTCGATCTCTTCTTGCGTCGGCTTCGGCGGCAAGTAGCGCGTCCACGGCGTGCTCTCGGGGCGGGCCGCGACCTTGACCTTCTTGTCGTGCGTGAGCACGACCCACACCTCTTTGCCCACGAGCTCGAGCCTGAGCTCGCTCGCGCCCTCGAGCGGCTGCGCCTCGGCACCGGCGGCCTCCCTGACGACGATCGGGCTGATACCCTCGTCGGACGCGACCCGAAACACACCCGCCTCCGTCGCGACCACGAAGCTCGCGTCGTCGAGCGCCACCACCGAATCGGGCTGCTTCTTCCAGGGGCCTCGCCTTTTCTCACCACCCGCCGGCGTGAGGCGCGCGTATCCGTCCTCGAGGAGCACGACGCCCGAGCCGTCCGAGAGCACCGCCATTGTGTCGACCTTCGTCTTCGCGCGGGCCAAGAGCGGCAAGAGCTTGCGCGCGGGCGCGACGAGCCCCGCGTCGTCACAGTTCATCCCGGTGAAGAACCCGAGCGTGCGACCCCGCAGTCGGCAGCCGATGGTGTCGGGCTGCTTGCCATAGTCTCGGTTCTCTTCCCAACCGCTCGCGCCGGCCCGAAGAGGCACGACCGAGCCATAGCCGCCGCGGTCGTACGGCGCGTCCAGCACCGCCCAGAGGTTTTCGGGGTGCGATCCGGAAAAGGTGACGGCGCGAGCCTCGCTGAAGATCGTCTGGCTGTTCTGGTAGAGCGAACGCCACTTCGCCTCCGGGAACAGCGCGTGCTTCTTCACGCCGTTGCGGTCGACGATCGACGTCTCGACCTTGGCGGCGGCCCCCGAGCCGGTCATGCACCGGTCGCTGCACGCCAGGAGCGCGCGCTCGAGTGGCATCACCCTCGTCCCTTCCGAAAACGAGGCCTGCACCACGAGCTCGATCCCCTTGGGCCCCGCGCTCGCGGCAGGAGCGCTGCCGCTCGGCGCGGGCACAGCGGCGCTCGAGGACGCTCGACCGACCGGATCCGCGGAGGCCTCGGATGGTTGGTCCTTGCTCGAGCAGCCCTGGACCACGAGCGCGAGCGCGGTGACGGCGACGATGGGGCGCACGGTTCGAACGTACCTCAGAGCGCCTCGTAGCCGCCCGCCAGATCACGCAGCGCTCGCGCGCCATCGCCCTCGAACGACGAACCATGCATGATGGCGAGCCGGCGTGGGGAGAGCTCGGCAAGCGTGCGGAGGGTCCTAGGCGCGAGCGGCCCCGGCGTGGTGGCGTGAAACATGCGCTCGGCATCGAGCGCGGGACCGACGACGTCGTTGTCCGTCAGCGGCTTTGGTCTACCCGTATGGCTGAACAGGTCTCCACAGAAGAGGGTGCTCGTCGTCTCTTCGAACAGCACCTGGGCCTCCCAACCGTGCGGGACGTGCGGCGTCGAGACCTGACGAACGCGGCGTCCACCCAGATCGAGCACCTCGCCCTCGGCAAGCGCGCGCGGCGGACGGTCGCAGAGATCGTTGAACGAGATGTCGCATCCGAGGGCCCCGAACGCGACCTGGCTCTGCGGCGCGGCTGCGAGCCACATGTTCACCGAGCCCGACTCGTCGGCCTCGAGGTGTCCGAAGCTGATCCAGCGGAGCTTCTCGACCGGAAGGACGGTCGCTACCGCCTCGGCCACGTGTGCGAAGAGGCCGCGCGGCCCGGTGTGGAACAACAAGGGCTCGTCGGCGAGAACGAGAAACTGGTTGAAGGTAAACCCTGTCGGACCGACCGAGGGCACGAAGGTCGAGATGCGGTGGATGCCAGGGCCGATCTCCGCGATTTCGGGGCTGTTCATGCCCCCATGGCGTTCAGGAGCCCGCCGACCCGTTCACTCGAGACTGAACGACCCAAGAAATCTCGTTCGGCCGCGGCTCGAACGCACAATAGAGCCCGGTGCGGACCTGCCGATCCAGCGCGGCGCCGGCTTCTGGCAAGGCCTCGGTTATCTTGGCGATGGCGGTGCGCAGGGCCCGTGTCACGTTCAGACGCGCTCTCTCGGCGACGTTTCCCGCCTGGCGCGCCCGGCCGCCGAGGCCAAACGCCCGCGCGAGCTGCGCGACGAGCGCGTCGACCTCCTCTTGCGCTTTCTCGGCTGCCTCGAGCCGGCCCGCCTCGAGCGCGGCGTCGGCCGCGCTGCGCAGCACCTCGATGCGGTTGCGGTAAGCGGCGCGCGCCCGGCTGTCGAGGACCTCTCCCGCCGAGCCCAGCGCGCGCCGGTCTGCTCCGTCTGCGTCCGTTCCCTCTACCTGATCGACGAGATCGAGCGCATGCCGTTCGACCCCCGGCGAACCGACGAGCATCGCGAGGTATCGCAGACCCTTCGCATCGGGGAGCCGGATCGTCATCGCCGCGTGCGAGGCAGACCACCACTTGTCATCGTGGCCGAGCCTGGCCTGCTCGTTCGCGGGCCGCGCTGTGACAGAAGCGAGCTGCTCGAGGCTGGCTCGGTCGTCGCTCGTCAAGACGATATCCAACGCGCTCACGAGGGTGCGCGCCGCTCGGGCCTCGACGGTCGCCGCCGCGCGCTCACCGAGCGCGTCGTGGACGCGCGCCAGCTCGATGAGCAGAAGGACCCGACGGAGTGGCGCCTGCGCCGCATCGAGGCGGTCGAGCGCGCGCTCGAGCGTCACGCGCGCGGCGGGATGATCGCGGCGGGCGACCGC
>CALKVR010000945.1 GCA_938004815.1 uncultured Polyangiaceae bacterium
GGAGCCGCTCGGCCACGCGGGCCGCTGCGTCGAGGTCCGTCTCCGGGAACAGCACGACGAACTCTTCGCCGCCGTAGCGGGCCAGGATATCGACGCGGCGGAGCTCGCGGTACGCCACCGTCGCGAGCATGCGCAGCGCCTCGTCGCCGACGGCGTGGCCGTGCTCGTCGTTGAGGCGCTTGAAGTGGTCGACGTCGAGCATGGCGGCGGCGAGGCCGCCCCGGTAGCGCGCGGCGCGCGCGACCTCGGTCGCCCCGAGCTCGTAAAAGTGTCGCCGGTTGTACACACCGGTGAGGCCGTCGATCGTCGCGAGCTCCAGGAGGCGCTCCTCGAGGGCCTTTTGTTCGGTCACGTCACGAACGCCGGCGATGAAGCAAGCCTCGCCGTCGACCTCGACCGCTCTCAGGCTGAGCTCGGCCCAGAACTCCTTGCCCGTCGCCCGCCGCAGCCGCACGCGTCGGCCCTCGACGAGCCCCTTTTCGCGGAGGGCCGCCACGACCTCGTCGCGCTCGGCGTGATCGACCCAGAACTCGAGGGTGCTCGTCTCACCCAGCTCCGAGAGCGAGCGGTCGAACAAGGTCGCGGCGCGATCGTTCGCGTCGATGACGGCGTGGTCCCGCGCACGAGACAGGATGAGCGCGACCGGCGCCGCCTCGAAGATCCCGCGCAACCGCTGTTCGGCGTGCTCGACCTGCGCCGTCCGACGAGCGACCAGCTCCTCGAGGTGCGTTCGGTAGGCGAAGAGCTCCCGCGACTGCGAGATGTGCTCGGACGCTCCGAGCACGGTGGCGACGAAGTCGGCGAGCGTCGCCGCGAGGAGCTCCTCCCAGAAGTGCCACTGGCGCGCGCCCCCGACGTCCTCGTGACAGCCGATCCCGACGAGCTCGCCGCGGAGGAGGACCGGAGCGTCGAGCATCGACGTGATGCCGTGTGGGACGAGGTAACCGTCCGCGAACTCCTTCGTGCGCTCGTCGGTCCGGGCATCGTGCGCCGCGATGCAGAGGGCGGAGCGGAGGGCCGCGAAGTACTTGGGCACGTCGGCGGCCGCGATGACGTTGCCCTTTTCATGCTTTCCGCGCTCGGCGTCGAAGAGGTTCACGCACGTGATGCGGTCCTTTTCGGGCGGCATGACCCAGACGCTCGCGCGCCGCACGCGGAGAACCTGGGCCGCCACCTCGGTCACCTGCTCGAGGGCCAGGTCCACATCCCCGCGCGAAATCGCGTCGGACCGCATCAACGCGGCCATGACCCGCCGTATCGGCCGGAGGATATCGTGGACGTCCCGCGACGAGGGGGGCAGGTCCGGATACGAGGCGCGAGACGCGGTCGGGGGATCGCCGGTACTGGACAAAGCATCCCAGCATAGCGTTCCTTGACGACGAGCGGCTCGGGGTCGATCATAAGGCTCGATGGCAGTTCTCCGGCGTGGCTTTCTTGCGGGTGTCCCGGGCGCGCTGGCCCTCCCCTTGGCGACGCGGCTCGCCTACGCGGGCGGGGGCGACAACCTCCAGGCGCGGGGCCCGTCCCAGGCGTTCGCGGGCCTCGAACAGGGCCACGAGGTCGCGCCGTTTCGCGTCGAGCACATCGGCCGGCTCGAGCGCGGCGGCCGCACGATCCTCCTTCGCGGTCCGGGCAGTGAGCGCTTCGAGCTCGAGGTGCTCCTCCGTGACACGGCGGGGCCCACGCCGCCTGGCGAGAGCGACACGTTCGCGGTGTTCGTGAAGAACGCCGGCAACGGCTCGATCAGCACCGACGAATCGCAGGGCCTCTGCGCCATGGCCGTGGCCGCGCACCTGCGCGAGCACGAAGCGACGATCGACAAGGCGGGGTTCCTCACGATGCGCGAGCGCGCCAAGGCGTACGCGAGCGACCTAGGCTGACGGTGCGAGCGGCGGTCGTCTTCCCGCCCCTCGAGGTCTCGCGCGACTTCATCGACTACCCCTACTTCGCCGATCTCGGCGCGGTGCAGCTGGCGGCCGTGCTCCGCTCGGGCGGCGACGACGTCTCGCTGGTGGACGCGCTCGCGTTGCCCGGCTCGACGCTGGAGCCGCGCGGCGACCGCGTCCACCTGGGCGCTCCGATCGAGACGGTGGCCCGCGCCATCGATCGTGACGCCGACGTCTTCGTCGTCGCGCTCTCGGCGTTCGCAGTCCCGCCCCTACGCGACGCGCGCGTGGCCGCGCTCCTCGAGGCGATCAGGCGCGAACGCGCCGACGCCCCGATCGTCCTCGCCGACCTTCACCAGGGCGGGCAACACGTCGTGGACGCGCCCTCCCCACAGGTCCTGGCGGCGTACCCGGAGGCGTCGGCTTACGTGAAGCACGAGCCCGAGGTCGCCGTGCCCGAGCTCCTGGCCGACGCCGCCTGGCTCGGGGCGCCCGACCGGCCGCGTCGAGCCGTCGGTGGCGTCGATCCGCCGTCGCTCGATGCGCTGCCGGCGCCCGCTTGGGACCTCGTCGACACGCGCGCCTACTTCGCGTTCCACGAAGACGTGACGCGGCGCCTCGGCCGCGCCGCGTGGGCCTTCCCCATCGACGGACGTTCGCTCCCGGCGCTCACGAGCCGAGGCTGCCCGTTCCGCTGCGCTCACTGCTCGAGCAACCCGAGCGCACGAGTAGAGGGCCGCCTCGTTCGCCCGAAGACGCAGCGCCGCTACGGGCGCGCCTACCTCGATCGGCTCTTCGGCGAGCTACGCGCTTCGGGCGCGCGCCGCGTGCACCTCCTGGACGAGCTCGCCAACGTGAACGAGGCCCATTTCGACGCGGTCCTCGATCTGGCCGAGGCGCACGATCTCGCGCTCGAGATCCCGAACGGTCTGCGCGCCGACTACGTGCGGCCCCGACAGCTCGCGCGCATGAAGGGTCGCATCACGACCCTGAGCGTCAGCGCCGAGAGCGGGGTGCAGCGCGTCGTGGACGAGGTGGTCGACAAGCAGCTCGACCTCGCCGACATTCGACGCGTCGCCACCGAGGCGCAGGCCGCGAGCGTGCCCCTCTTGGTCCATTTTCTCATCGGCTCGCCCGGCGAGACCAAGGCCGACATCAACGGCACCCTCGGCTTCGCGATCGATCTGTTCGAGGAGACGGGGGCCGAGCCGAGCCTCCAGTTCGCGACCCCGCTGCCGGGCACGCCCATGTCACGCGCGGTGGCCGACCGAGGTATCAGCCTGCCCCTGATCGACGACTGGGGGCCGCGCTTCCAGAAGCAGCCGACGTTCGGCGACGGCGCCGTCACCGTCGGCGAGCTCGCGCGCTTCAAGGAGACCTTCGACCGACGGCTCGCCGCGTCGCGCGGCCCGAAGAAGATCATCCTGAACGCGACCTACCGCTGCAACAACCGCTGCACCTTCTGCGCGACGGGCACTCGCACCCAGCTCGACGGCGACTTCGGCCGGCAGCGCGAGATCCTGGTGAAGTATCGCAAGCTCGGGGTGCGCCTCCTCGACATCGATGGCGGCGAGCCGACCCTGAACCCGAACCTGTTCAACCTCGTCCGCTTCGCGCGCAAGATCGGGTACGAGCGCGTCAACGTCACCACCAACGGCCGCATGTCGAGCTACGACGCCTTCGCCAGAGACCTGGCCACCTCGGGCGTCACCACCATCCTGGTATCGATCCACGGTCCCGACGCCGAGACGCACGCGCAGAACGTGGGCGTCGCCGAGGCGTTCGAGCAGACGATCGCGGGCGCCCGGAACCTCGTACGCCTCGCGCCTCCCGGGGTCGAGCTCGGCGCCAACGTCACCATCACCAAGTCGAACCACGAGAAGCTCCCTGCGCTCGCTCAGCTGGTCGTCGACCTGGGCCTCCGCTGGTTCAACCTCCAGTTTCTCACGCCGTTCGGGCGGGCCACGAAGTGGGTGGCCCCCGACACCCAAAAGGCGGCCGACATCGCGATGCGCACGATCGACACGTTTCGCGACCGGCTGAAGTTCCAGGTGATCAACCTGCCGGCGTGCTTCATGCCCGGCTACGACGACGTGGTGGTCGGCGATCTCTTCAAGCTCGAGCGACACATGATCTTCGTCAACAACGACGAGGTGAACCTATTCGGCTACCTTCGCGAGCGGCGCACGAAGAAGCCCGTCTGCGAGGGCTGCCCCCACGGCGTGTTCTGCGGCGGCTTCTTCGACCTCGAGGACGCCCCCGAGCCCACCTGGCTCGTGAAGCCCGAAGACCTCGTCCGACCCCCCCCCTCCGACATCCCCCCCCCCCCCCCCCC
>CALKVR010000946.1 GCA_938004815.1 uncultured Polyangiaceae bacterium
CGAGAAACCCCGACACGGGAAACGCGCCGAGCGCCGCGGTGCCCAGGAGCACGAGCGGCGGCCCGCTGCGGTCGAAGCTGGCGTCCTGATCGACGGCGGCAAAGTCGACGCCGGCCCCGTGCCCGACCATCACCGAGCCGGCGATCATCGCGGTGAGCACACCCGTCGTCACGAGGGCGCCGAAGCCGATCCAGCGCACCATGAGCGGGCGATCGGGGCGCTTGAGGAGCGCCGCCTCGAGCTCGTCGATCGTCGGCGGCGAGAGCGGCAAGAGCCGCGACAGTCGCCGCTTGTACTTGGGGTCGTTCATCCGCGACAGATCGCGGCGAGCGACGAGCGCAGCGAGGAGCGCGGAGACCACGAGCGGGAGCGCCGCCCAGAGCGCGTTCGGTCCGCGTCCGAAGAGGAGGTAGCGGGCGAGCGAGGCGAAGACGACGGCGGCGAGGAACGCTCGCGCGAAGCCTTGCCCGCCGAGGCGGCGCCGCCGCTCGCGGCCCAAGGCGAAGCCCCACAGCGACGTCAGCGACACCTGCGCGACGAACGCCGAGAGCACGCGAAACACGGCGAGGCTCGAGACCCCGCTCTGCACCAGGTGGGTAATGCCGTCGCACGTCGCGAAGCCCACCGCGGTCCCGATCGCCACGCGCATGGCGTCGTAGGGCGCGCGCAGCTGGCGCGAACGCAGGCTGGGGATCGCGGCGATGGCGCGAAGCGCCTCGTTCAGCGGGCCGAGCACGAGGAACGCGAACGCGATCGCGACGAAGCCGTGCCCGCCCTCCACCGAGAGCTCGAGCCCGGCGAGCCGTTTGACCGCGAGCTGGATCGCTTGCGAGACCCCGAAGCCGACAGCGCCGAGCGCCATCGCAAGCAGCCCGGGCCGGAACGCTTCGCGCGAGCCGTCGCTCCCTCGCGACACGAGCGGGCCGGCGACGAAGACGGGCAAAGCCGCGACGACGCAGGCCACGATCACGTCGCCCAGGTTCATCAGAAGTGCAGGCCGACGTTGGCCTGGAGCGCGAAGGTCGCGCCGTAGCCGGTGCCGTCCGACGCGAGCGAAGTCGCTTGCGCGTCGGTGATATCGGCGCGGTTCGTACGGATGGCGGCGACCTCTTGCGGCGAGAGCGCGCCGCGTGAGAGCCCCACGAAATCGAACGTGGTCACGAACCCGATCGCGAGGATCTCGACCGGGTAAAAGTCCACGCCCGCCCCCGCTCGCACATAGAAGCCCGAGAGCCCGACCTCATCGGGGACGATGTCGTCGAAGCCGGCGAGCGCCGCGTAGCCTGCGCCCACGTCGAAGCGGGGCTCGACGAACCCGATAGGGATGCGAAAGCCGACCTCACCGCCGACGCGCGCGAGGTACCAGTCGTCGAAGAAGCCGAGCCGGCCCCTGGCCCCGAGCGTGACGAACAACAGCTGCCCGCCGAGGCCGACGCTCACCGCGCCCCCGTTGCCCGTCGTCTCCATGAGGCCGGCGCCCACGTCGGCGCCGTCGGACGCGAATGTCTGGAGACCGGCGTGCTCGTAGCCGCCCTGCGCCTCGATCCAGAACCACGAGACGCCGCGCTTCGAGTCGGCGGTCTTCGATCGATCGAGATCGGCGCCGACGTCACCGGGCTGCGCCGGGGGCGCCGTGCCCTCGGGGGCCGGCTGGGGCTGCTGCGGCTGGAGCGGAGCCGGCGGTGTGAGGCCGCCCGCGTTCATCCCGCCCCAAGGGTCGGGCTGGGCCGGCGGCGGCTGCCCCCCGGGCGGCGCTGCGGGCGGAGGCTGCGCTGGAGCCGCCGACCCGGACGGTGGCGGCGCGCCTTGCGCGCGCGCGGTGGCAGGCAGGACGACGCAAGCGGCCGTGAGGACGGCCGCGCCGCGACGGATCACGTGGGGTCCTCCGGCGGCGTGACGGGCTCGCCCGCGACGCGGTAGGCGCCGTTCAACCACCGCTCGAGATCGGCCAATTTGCACTTCGGCGAACAGAACGGAAACGTCTTGTTCTCGTCGCGCGATCGGGCAGCCGCGCCGCACGTCGGGCATTTTTCGCTCGAGGTCGCGGTGTTGGTCGCCGGCACGCTTGGGCTACGGCCCTGCATGCAGGGGAAATTAGCACGCGGACGCGTTCAGAGCGCGATCTTCGCCGACGCCGGCGGCGCGTCGCCGTCGGCGCTCGCCGCGTCCGACGTCGCACCGGGCTCGCCGGCCGCCTCGTCGCGGAGAGCCAAGTCGAGCTCGAGCATCAGCTCGCGGACGCGCGGCGAGACCTGCTTCGGGATGTCGACCTGGACGACGGCGTGCAGAGAGCCGCGGCCGCGACCGTCGATGCGCGGGACACCCTTGGAACGGGTCGTCACGACCTCACCCGGCTGCGTGCCCGCGGCCACGTCGACCTTTACCTTGGAGCCATCGGGGAGCTCGATCTCCCGGGAGACCCCGAGCGCAGCCTCGGCGATGGTGACCTTCAAGCGGGTGATCAGGTCTTGACCGTCGCGCTCGAACTCGGGGTCGGGCGCGAGCTCGACGTCGACGAAGAGATCACCAGGGGGCCCGCCGAGCGCACCCGGCATCCCCTGCCCGGGCACCCGCAAGCGCTGCCCGCCGTCGATGCCGGCGGGGAACGAGACGACGACCTTGCGCGCCTTTTCTACGCTGCCGTTGCCGTGGCAGTCGGCGCAGGGCGTCTTCACCACGCTGCCCTCGCCCCCGCACTCGGGGCAGGTCTGGGTGAACATGACGAAGCCACGCGCGGTCGAGACCTGGCCCGCGCCGCCGCATGCGCCGCACGTCTTGCGCTTGGTGCCGGCTTTGGCCCCGGTGCCCTCGCACGACTCGCATGGGACGGGGGTGCGGAGCGAGACCTCACGCTTGCAGCCGGTGAACGACTCTTGGAGCGTCAGGCGCTGCTGCACGCGCAGGTCGGCGCCGCGCGCCGGACCGTTGCGGCGCCGCCCACCGCCGCGCCCCGCGCCACCGAAGAACTCGGAGAAGATGTCCTGGAAGTGGCTGAAGATGTCGCCGCCGAAGTCGGGCATCGAGCCCTCGACCCCGGCGTGACCGAACCGGTCGTAGCGCCCGCGCTTCTGGTCGTCGGACAG
This sequence comes from uncultured Polyangiaceae bacterium, assembly GCA_938004815.1. Taxonomy (GTDB): domain Bacteria; phylum Myxococcota_A; class Polyangia; order Polyangiales; family Polyangiaceae; genus Xiheicaenibacterium. Next base: position 3,084 of record CALKVR010000946.1, read on the forward strand.
GACCTGAAACGCCTCGGTCGCCTCCTTGAACTTCTGCTCGGCTTCGCAGTCACCCGGGTTGCGGTCCGGGTGAAACTTCAGCGCCGACTGCCGGTACGCCTTGCGAATGTCGTCGGAACCGGCGCTCTTTTCGACGCCTAGCACTTCGTAATAGCAACGCTTTTCAGACATGACCCACCGGACCCACTCGCAAGGCGGATCCGTGGGGCGACCATAAGGCTCGGGCGCCGCAAGTCAACCGGGCGCGAAGCAAGCCCCGCGCCCGACGTGCTCAGCGCCCTGCCGGATCAGCTGCCGCGACGCTGGAACGCCGGGGTGTCCCAGTCGGCGTCGAGCGGCGGGACGAAGCTCGCGCGATCGCGGCCCGAGGCACCAAGCTCGCGAGCAGGGGCGCGGCGCGTGGGCACGGCCGGCGCTTCTTCGGACGGGACCGTCGGCCGCATCGCGCTCGGGCGACCCCGACCGTCGGACGAGTGCGGCGCGCGAGAGTTGGGCGCGTGCGCTTGCGGGTGCTCGGCGAACCGCTCGTGGCCGCGGTCGGCATAGAAGCCCGGGTCCCGGTCGCGCGACGGAGGCGGCGCGCTCGCGTAGCCGGCCTGGCCCTGTTGGAACTGCGCCTGCTGGAACGGCGAGCTCTGGTGCGAGGGCGTCGTGCGCACCTGCGTCGCCGCGGGGTGCAGCTCGTCGGCCATCCGATCGAAGCCGGTGGCGATGACGGTGACCTTCATCATGTCACCCATGTTCTCGTCGACGGCGGCGCCGAAGATGATGTTCGCGTCCTCGTGGGCCTGCTCTTGGATGTAGCTGGCCGCCTCTTCGATCTCTTTCATCTTCATGTCGGGGCCGCCGACGATGTTGATGAGCACGCCCATCGCGCCCTCGACCGAGAGGTCGGCGAGGAGCGGCGAGTTGACCGCGGTCTCGGCGGCGAGGCGGGCGCGGCCCTGCCCCTTGGCGCAGCCGGTGCCCATGAGGGCGCGACCCATGTTCGCCATGACCGTCTTGACGTCGGCGAAGTCGACATTGACGAGGCCGCTCTGGGTGATGAGGTCGCTGATGCCTTTGATCGCTTGGTAGAGCAC
>CALKVR010000947.1 GCA_938004815.1 uncultured Polyangiaceae bacterium
ACCTCCAGGAGATGGTGCGCGATCTCAAGCACAACCCCTGGAAGTTCTTCTGGCGCGAGTGACTATTTTCGGCGCTTCGCTCAGTGCTATTTGAGCTAGCTTGCCCTCCCCATGGCCAAGGTCATCAAGGCGCACATCACGGGCACCGTCTGGAAGATCGAAGTGAAGGTCGGCGACGCGGTCGAAGAGGGCACGGTCGTCGCCATCCTCGAGTCGATGAAGATGGAGATGCCGGTCGAGTCGGACGACGCCGGCACCGTCAAGGAAATTCACGTCAAGGAGAGCCAGCCGGTCTCCGAGGGCGACCCGATCTGCACGCTCGACTGAGGCTTTTGTGCCTCGACGGGCGAAAGCCTCCCGTTTTGCGGGATGCAAACGTTGCAGATCGGGCGAACATATTGGAATATTGCACCCAGACTTACGAGCGGTGCTCGTGGGTCGGCTCGCCGTGGGTGAGCGTCGTTCTCGAAGAAGGAGCCAAGCGCGATGTCGGAGCAGAAAGAAAGCTCGGTCCTTTTCTCCCTCAAGGAGCTGATGAGCCTGGAGGAAGACCGGATTCGTACCGAGGAGTCCGACAAAGCCGCGCGCGCCCGCGCGGATGAAGAAGCCCGGATGGCGGCCGAGCGCGCCGCCCGCGAGGCCGAAGAGGCTCGCATCCGCGCCGAAGAAGAGCGCCGCCGCGCCGAGGAGCACCGCTCTCGCGAAGAGGCTGCGCGGCTCGAGGCCATCCGTCAAGCCGAGATCGAGCGCGCCCGCTTGGAGGCCGAGCAGCAGGCTCGCATGCAAGCGATGTCCGCGCAGCAGTCGCACGAGCGGCAGCTCGCCGCGATCAAGACCGACGACCAGAAGAAGAAGCTGCGCAACCTCCTCATCGGCGTCGTCGTCGCGGTCATCGCGATCGGCGGCGTAGCGGGCTTCGTGGTCTACCAGAACCACCAGAAGACCCAGGCCGAGATCGCCGCCAAAGAGCAAGAGGCGCGCAAGAGCAAAGAGGCGCTCGAGCAGCTGCAGAAGCAGCTCGCCGAACAAGACGCCAAGGTCAAGGCGCTCGACGGCGCGCTCGCGAACGCCAAGGACGAGACCGAAAAGGCGAAGATCCAGGCGCAGCTCGACGCCGCCAAGGCCGCCCAAGAAGAGACGAAAAAGAACATCGGCCGCGTCGGCGCTGGCGGCGGCAAACCGCCGGAGAGCGGCGGCGGCGCCAAGCCGGCCTGCAACTGCAAGCCCACCGACCCGCTGTGTGATTGTCTCTGACCTTCGTCCCTGCGACAGGCTGGCCGTCGCGCTCGACGTTCCCGATCTCGACGACGCGCTCCGCTTGGCGGAGCGCGTCGCGCCGTTTGCGGGGGTGCTCAAGGTCGGGCTCGAGCTCTTCGTGCGATCCGGCCCGGCCGCGGTCGAGCGAATCAGGCGCGCGACCGATCGCGACGTGTTTCTCGATCTCAAGCTGCACGACATCCCCGAGACGGTCGAGCGCGCGGTCGCGAGCGCGCGTTCGTCCGGGGCGACGCTCTTGACGGTTCATGCGGCGGGCGGGCGCGCCATGCTCGAGGCGGCGACCCGAGCGGCCGGCGGCGACCTTCGGATCCTCGCCGTCACCCTCCTCACCTCGCTCGACGGCGCCGACCTGGCCGACATCGGCGTCGCCGGGGGGCTCGACGCCCAAGCCGAGCGCCTCTTCGATCTCGCGTGGCAGTCGGGCGTTCGGGGCTTCGTCACCTCGGGGAAAGAGGTCGGCCGGATGCGCCCCCGCCAGGCCGGCGCCTTCCTCGTCACCCCAGGCATTCGCCCTGCGGGCGGCGAGACCGGCGACCAGAAACGGGTGGCGACGCCAGAGGCCGCCATCGCCGCCGGCAGCGATCTGCTCGTCGTCGGCCGCCCCGTTCGCGACGCCGCCGACCCCGCCGAGGCGGCCCGAGCGGTGGCCGCGCTTATCGAAGCGGCCTCAGCGCAGGCCGAGCGCCCCGCGTGAGCCGCCTCGTCTTCGGCATCCAGCCGGTCCGAGAGCTTCTCCGAGCGCGCGGGGGCAAATGCACCCGGGTCTACATCCACGGCGAGGAGGGCGGGCGGCTCGAGGGCCTCGCTCGCTTCGCCCGCGAAGCCGGAGCCGAGGTGGTCGCCTCGAGTCGCGGAGAGCTCGACAGACTGGCGAGAGGCGGGATGCACCAAGGCGTGGTCGCCGAGGGGCCGGCGCTCGTGATCCTGGACGACCGTGCGCTCTTCGAGCGACTCGAAGCCGAGGCGGCCCCCCGCGTCGTCGTGCTCGACGGCGTGGTGGACCCGCACAATTTCGGGGCCGTGATCCGCAGCGCGGTGGCGCTCGGGGCGCCCTACGTCGTGTGGGCCGAGCACGCGTCGGCGCCGCTCACCCCCACCACGTTCCGGGCCTCGGCCGGCGCCGTCGAGCACGCCGTCCTCGCTCGGGTGCGCTCGCTCGCGGGCACGGTCCGCGAGCTCGCGGCACGCGCCTTCACCGTGGTGCTCTTGGATCCTGACGGCGATGTCGCCCTCCGAGAAGTGGACCTGACGGGCCCGTGTGCGATCATCGTCGGCGCCGAGGACAAGGGAGCGAAGCCGGCCGTGCGGAAGGCGGCGACGCACCGGGCGCGGCTGGAGATGTCGGGGCGGGTGCAGTCGCTCAATGCGTCGGTGGCGGCGGCGGTCGCCGTCTATGAGGTTCATCGCCAGAGAATGTCAGTTGATTCAGCTACTTGAGCGCTCATCCCTCAGCTGACGGTCGAGGCCTGATGACGACCTGAACACCTGGCAAGTTTTCGGCGATCGCGACTCCATTGAATGGATCGCTGGTGATCCGCCCCCCGCGATCGAGATGGTGATTCATATCCGAGACTTCCGGTCGACGCGTGAGGCGTCGATCGAACCTTGTCCCGTTCGCGTCACCTAAGTTCTCAACTTCGGGCGAGGACGCGCAAAAAGATCTGGGCTGCCGCGGAGATCTCTGCGGCGTTCGATGTCTCGCCTAAGCTGATGCGCACCGCCGAGGCCGCCCGCGCGCGACCGAGCATCGCCGTGATCACGGGAGACGGCTCGGCGGTGCCGGCGCTGCACGCGGAGCCGCTCGACACGCAGAGCCCCTCGAGGTCGAGCGCAGCGCAGAGCTCGGGGCCGCTCCACCCCGAGAAGGACAGATTCGTCACGTGGGGGGCGCGAGGCTCCCCGCCGTTGCGGACGCCGCCGGCCGCGACGAGGGCGGCTTCCAGCGTGTCGCGAAGCGCTCCGATCGCCGCGTAGCGGGCCGGGCCCCCCACCGCACGCCGCGCGGCGGCGCCGAACCCGGCGAGGACGACCGGGTCTTGCGTGCCAGGACGGACGCCGCGCTCTTGCTCGCCGCCGGTGAGCAGACCGGCCAACTTGACCCCGGGCCGCGTCGCGACCGCCCCGGCGCCCTTGGGGCCGCGCAGCTTGTGGCTCGCGACGCTGACGATGTCGGCGCCCGCCCAGGCCGACCGGTCGAGGCGGCCCGTCGCCTGAACCGCGTCGGTGTGAAGGAGCACGGGCCGACCCGGCCGAGACGCCAGCGCGTCGGCGAGCCCGCTGACCGGCTGCACGACCCCGGTCTCGTGGTTGACCGCTTGGAGCGAAACGAGGCGCGCAGCGTCGCCCAGCGTCGCGAGCGCGTCGAGCACGCGCGGCACTTCTATAAGTCCGTCAGCGGTCGGCTCGACCCACGCGACGCGGGCGCCGGCGCCGGCGAGCGCCTCGGCGGTGCGGACGACGGACGGGTGCTCGAGGCGGCTCGTGACCAGGCCATCGCCCGCCCCGACGAACGAGCGCAGCGCCACGTTGTTGGCCTCGGTGCCCCCCGAGGTGAACAGAACGTCACGCGGATCGAGCCCGAGGAGCACCGCCACGGCCTGCCGCGCGTCCTCGACGTGCGCCCGCGCCCGGCGTCCCTCGCCGTGCACGCTGGCCGGGTTCGCCCAGCCGTCGTCCATCGCGGCCAGCATCGCGCCCCGCGCCTCGGGGGCGATCGGCGTCGTCGCGTTCCAGTCCAGGTACAGGGCCGCCGCCCCGCGCGGGGCCACGTCAGACGCTCTCGGAGACGAGCTCGGCGGGCGCGCGCATCGCCACACTCAGAAAGAACGCCGCGCCGCCCAGGACCACGCCCTCGATTCGCTCGGGTGACGGCGAGACGGCGCGCACGTCGCCGCCGAGCCCTCGGCTCGTGCGCCGCGCGATGGCGAGCCCCACCCCGACGCCGCCGTGCTCACGCGTGACGGAGCCATCGATCTGGTAGAACGGCTCGAAGACGCGCTCGAGCTTGTCGCGCGCGATGCCGGGCCCGCTGTCGGCGACGCAGAGCTCGTACCCCGACGCTCTCCTCGTCACCCGGACCCCTATCGTGCCGCCGGCCGGGGTGAACTTGGCGGCGTTCTCGAGCAGGTGGACCATCGCGCGTTGGAGGCGGTCGGGATCGCCGATCGCCGGGAGCGGCCCCCGCGCGAGCTCCTCGACCAGAGTCTGGCGACGCTCGTCGAGCTTGTCGGCCACCTGCGCCACCGCGCGGCGAGTGGTATCCAAGAAGTCGTACTCGCGCTGCTCGAAGCGCATCCGGCCCGTCTCGAGGCCCGTCACGTCGACGAGGTTGTCGAGGATCCCACGCAGGCGTTTGACGCATCCATCCATCGACATGAGCGCCTTCTGCTGGCCCTTGGTCACAGGGCCGAGCTCCTCGTCGATGAGGAGCTTGAGGTAGCCCACGACCGGGGTGAGCGGGGTCGCGAGCTCGTGGGTGACGTTGCGGTAGAACTCGGTGCGGGCGGCGGCGAGCTCGCGCAGCCGGGCGTTCGCGCCCGAGAGCTCGGCGATCTTCTCTTCGAGCCGGCCCACGATCCGCTGGCTCTGCTCGCGGAGGAGCGTGTCCTCGAGGTCTGCCGACGACGGCATCTCGCGAATACCGCGCAGGTAGCGGCCGACGACGCTGGCGAACGTGCGCGCTTCGATCGGCTTCTGGATGAAGCCGTTGCACCCGACGGCCAGGCTCGTGTCGCGATCACCCTCGGCGGTGATGGCGACGATGGGCACCCCGGACAGCGACGGCTCGCCGCGAAGGCGGAGGGTGACCTCGAAAC
>CALKVR010000948.1 GCA_938004815.1 uncultured Polyangiaceae bacterium
CCGCGCGCCCGCCGACGCCTCGGCGAGGGCCTCGACGGTTCGCGCGATCACGACCTCGCGCACGTAAACGTCGTCGTACCCCGACTTCGCCGGGTTCTCGCCCCAGATCCCCATCGTGTCGGGGCCCTCGTGGGTGTGGGTCGTCGAGACCCCGATGTGGTCGAAATCGAGACCGGCCTCTTGCGCCGCGAGCCGTATCCTGACGACATCGTCATGAAATAGCCCGACGAGGTCGAGCACGACCATCCCGACCGCGACGTCGCCTTTGCGCAGGACCACGACCCGCGACCACACGTCGTCGTGCACGCCCTGCGCGCCGCGGCCCATGCTGAACCCGGCCATCCAGACGCCGTCCCACACCCCGTTGCCGTTCACGTCGTCGAAGGGCTCGGCGCCGTTCTGCCTGCCGTCACCGTCGAGGTCGCTCCACGTCTCGACGTCGGGTGTGATCGCGCGCGCCGCGACCCCTACCATGAGCTCGCCGGCGGACGACGCGCAGCCGGCCGACCCCGGGCACCGCAGATCGGGGACGCGCCCGTTCTCGTCGACGACGGGCGGTGGCTGGTCCGCGACGCGTGGGTCGATGGTCTCCTCGGTGCAGGCGACGCCGAAAGCGACGACGAGGCCGAGGCCGAGGCCGAACCGAAGCTCCATGCCCCAACGATAGCCGAGACCGATCAGATGGGCCGGTTTCGGTTGATGAGGGCGTCGCGCCACGCCACAGGCAAGAGGTTGCCGCCCGTGATCGCGGCGCCGAGCGGCCCGGGAAACCTGACGACGCGCTTTTTTCGCTCGATGCCGCGGTCGATGATGCGCGCCGCCTCGTCGAGCTCGACCAGGAACGGCATCGGGAACTTGTTCTTGGCCGTGAGCGGCGTCCTGACGAACCCGGGGTGGACGTCGGTAACCCAGACGCCGCGCGGGATCAGATCCGACGCCGCCGACGCCAAGAAGAAGCTGAGGGCGGCCTTGCTGGTGCCGTAGTCGGCGCCGGTGGGCAGCGGGCACTCGCCCGCGAGGCTCGAGACGCCGACGACGTGCCCGCGGCCGCGCGCGACCATACCCGGCACGACCGCGAGGATCGTCGCGACGGCGCCGAGCAGGTTCACCTCGATGACATCGCGAAACGCCGCGAGCGTTTGCTGGGCGACCGGCTTTTGTGGACCGCCTACCCCGGCGTTCGCGACAACCAGATCGAAACCGCCGATCTCGCGGTCGAGCGCCGCCACCGTCTCGCCCGCCGCCTCGGGCTTCGACACGTCGAGGGCAAGCGCCCGCGCGCGCCCGCCCTCGCTCTCGATCGCCCGCGCCGCCGCCTCGAGCTCGGGGAGCCGGCGCGCCGCCAGCCAGACCTCGTACCCGCGGAGCGCCAAGCGCCGCGAAAGCGCGGCGCCGATGCCGCTGGAAGCCCCCGTGATCAACGCGCGGCCCGTCATCTTCGCCTCTCCATCGACGCCGCCGCGGCTCGCCCGCGCCACGGCTCTTCGGTGACCTGTGTATCGGGCATCGGGAGCGGCGCGAAGCCGCGCGCGGCGAGGATCTCGGGCGCACGCGGCAAGGTGAAGGCGAGGGCGCGCAGGTAGAGTCGCGATCGCTCGACCTCGGTCAGATCGCCGGCCCGACCGCGCGTCGCCGCGCTGAGGAGGATCGCGGCCGTGACGCTGACGTTCAAGCTCTCGACGAAGCCGCGCATCGGAACGCGCACGCGGCGCGTGCACCGATCGCCGAGCTCGTCATGGATGCCCCAGCGCTCGTTGCCGAGGACGATGGCGACGCGATCGATACGCGCCAGATCTTCGGGGAGCAGATCGCCGTCGGTGGCGGTCGCGACGAGCTCGAAACCCTGGGCGAGGAGCGCGTCGGCGGCCGGAACGGCCGAGGGGTAGGAGAGCGCCTCGACCCAGCGCTCGGAGCCCCGCGCGACCTCGCGCGACGCGAGGAACGACTGGCGCCGCTCGATCACGTGCAGGCGCTGGATGCCGAAGGCGTCGCACGACCGGAGCACGGCCCCACCGTTGTGGGGATCGTACGGCGAGTCGAAGAGTACGGTGACGGAGTCGAGGCGCGCGTCGATCACGGCGCGGAGCCGGCTCTTGCGCCCTTCGTTGGCGAACGGCTCCAGCGCGGCGATGCGCGCGTCGAGCGCATCCCGATCGAGCGCCTTGATCGCGGTCAGAAACGCGCGCTGCGCCTCTGCGACGGCCTCGCAGTTCGGTGTCGAGCGGCGCATCGGAGGCATCCTAGTGCCGCGACTTCCGAGTCGCGCCAAGATGAAAAGGGTGACGCGAGTCAGGAGCGGCCCGTTCGGCCGACGTTCGGCGCTAGCACAGCGGTCGCGTGGTAGGCTGACGGTCCTCATGCGCGCGCCTTCTTGCGCCCTCGCCGCCGTCGTCGCCCTCGCCCACGCGAGCGCCGCCTGGGCGCAGCCGCCGTCAGAAGAGCCCGACGAGCCGAGCTCGCCTCCGGCCGAGCCACCGGCCCTGCCGGCCCCGCTCGAGCCGGCCCCAGTCGACCCAGGACCAGTCGAGCCGCCCCTCGCGCCGCCCCCAGCTGCGCCGCCAGCTCCGCAGGCGCCGCCGGTCGCGCCACAGCCGTACCCCAGCCCGTACTACGGGCCCCCGCCTCCAGGCGCGTACCCGCAGGGTCAGCCCTACTGGGGTCCCCCTCCCCCACCTGGGCCGCCGCCGCTCGAGCCCGAGGAGCCGAGCTGCTGCCGGGTCGGCATTCGCTTCGACCCCTTCGATCTGCTCTTTCGGCGTCTGTCGTTCCAGGCCGAGGTGAAGCTGTGGGTCACCGCCGCCGCCGGGGTGCGGGCGCACCGGCGCTGGCTCGAACTGAAGGACCGCCGGCCCGATCTCGCCGAGGCGACGATCCTCGCCGAACTCAACGAGCGCGACGGCCGCGACGCCCCGAACATGACGCGCGCGCCCGATGCGCACTTGCTCGACACCTCGGAGATGAGTATAGAGCAGGCCTTCCGGGCGGCCCTTTTCCTGATCGAGGCCGCGCGGAAGCAGTGAGGGGCGCGGCGTCGCGCCCGTTTCCGCGAATGGACCGCCGGCGCGTTCCGCCTGAGGTCCGACCAGAACCAACGTCTGCACATGCTGGTTCAACGCATCGGCGGAGGCTCGCCTCCATGCTTTCGGGCAGAAAGCGCCCGGCGTGCGCAGACGCAGTCAACCCGTGCCGATGCGCTTTTTCGGTCTCTGCCAGACCACCGGAGCATGAATGTCCGTTTCCACTCAAACCCGCTCGTCCCGTGACGATTTCGCCGCGCTGCTGGAAGAATCCTTCGAGCGCCGCGACATGGCCGAAGGCTCGGTCATCAAGGGCAAGGTCGTCGCCATCGAAAAGGATGACGCGGTGATCGACGTCGGCCTCAAGACCGAGGGCCGCGTCAAGCTGAAGGAATTCGCCGGCCCGAACCGCGACGTCGTCCTCAAGATCGGCGACGAGGTCGAGGTCTATCTCGAGCGTGTCGAGAACGCGCTCGGCGAGGCCGTCATCTC
>CALKVR010000949.1 GCA_938004815.1 uncultured Polyangiaceae bacterium
GGGTGATGCCACCGCGGGGCGCCTGCACCGCGCCCACGAGGCCCATCACCGCACCCTCGTCGAGGTGCTCGAGGCGTTCGAGTCGCTCGGCGTCAAGGCGACCGCGATCAAGCCGCGCACCAAAGATCTGTCCCGCGATCGCTTCGACCTCGTGGTGACCGTCGGCGGTGACGGCACGCTCCTCCGCGCGTCGCATCGGGTCCTCGACGTGCCCGTGCTCGGGATCAACAGCGACCCCAACACCTCGGTGGGCTTTTTCTGCAGTGTCGCGCCGGGTGAGGTCCTGCCCGCGCTCGAGCGCGCCCTCGACGGTCGGCTCAAGCGGCGGACGCTGGCCCGCATGCAGGTGACGCTGCAAGACGAGGTGCTGTCGAAGCGCGTGCTGAACGACGCCCTCTTCTGCCACCTGAGCCCCGCCGCCACGTCGCGTTACCTCGTGCAGATCGGCAAGACGTCCGAGGACCACAAGTCGAGCGGGTTCTGGATCGGCCCCGCCGCGGGCTCGACGGCGGCTCAGCGGTCGGCGGGCGGTCGCGTCCTCCCGCTCGAGAGCGAGGAGCTGCAGCTCGTGGTCCGGGAGCCCTACACCCCGAAGGGCGAGCGCTACGAGCTGAAGAAGGCCGTCATCGGTCCGAGGCAGGTCGTGACGGTCCGGTCCAAGATGCGCGAGGGCGCGCTCTTTCTCGACGGGCACGACGATATCCGGCCCCGCTTCGGCGACGTTCTCACGTTCAAGAAGTCGGACGAGCCGCTCTACATCCTCGGCATCGGCGGCAAGAAGCGGACGTAACGGTCAGAAGGTGCCGGCGACGCCGGCGTAGCCGGGGCCGACGACGGGGACGACCCGCGCTTCGCCCTTCTTCTCGGCGTCGCTGTCGGACGAGTCGTCACCGCTCATGCCGACCGTGAACGTGAGGATGAGCCCGGCCGCGACCCCGAGGCCGCCGATCGCGAACGCCACCGTCGAGCCGGTGCCGTAGTCCTGCGCGGTCGCGACCTCGTCGGCGTACTCCTGCGGGCAGACCTTGCCGCCGCAGAGCTCCTCGGTCTCGGACGTCTTTTGGAACGCGAGCACGCCCAGGACCGCGCCCACGGTGAGGCCGACGCCGCCGACGGTGTACGCGATCGCGGCCGGGATCATCGTCCCGCCGCCGCCGCTCTCCTCGGCCTTGGGGGTCTCGACCTTCACCGGCGCGACGAGGGTGAGCGTGACAGTCTTGTTCTCTTTCTCGGCGAGCTCGATGGTCTCTTTGGCGGTGGCGCCGTTCGGCGCGCTGGCCTCGACGTCGTGCGAGCCCGGGTCGTAGCGCAGGTCTTTGCCGGCCGACGCAGGCGAGCCGTCGACCGTGATCTTCGCGCCCGCCGCGCCGTCGCCGCGCACCTCGACCTTGAGGGTGGGGATGCGCGTGCCCAGATCGCCGACGAGCTTCTTCGCCGCTGCCTTGGCCTTTTGCGTGTTCGGCTCGGTCGTCTCGACGACGCCGGTGAGCACCTGCTCGGCCTCGACGAGCGCGCCCGTCTCGATCAGCGCACGCCCGAGATCGAGCTGGTACTGCGCCTTCGGGTCGATGTCGTTCGCGGCGCGAAAGCTCGCCGCCGCCTCGTCGAACTTCTTGCGCACGATGCTGAGCTTGCCCTTGGCGTGGAGCTGCCGCGCTTCGGCCTTTTCCTTCGCCGTAGGCGCCGCGAACGCGAGCGGCGCGACCAAGAACGAGCAGGCGAGGGCGGCGGCGGCGAGCGTTCGCGAACCGAGCATGGGGCATCTTCGCACAACGAATTGGCCGAAACTGGCTTAAAAATCGGGTTTTTGTAGTGGATCGCTCAGGCGCCGGTCGAGCACCGTCGCGCCTCGCTCCCGGAAAAATCGCTCCTAGGGCGGGGTTTTTTGCAAGTTTGGCCTTGTTGCCGGTTTGTCTTCTGTGATGTAGTCCGCGCGAAATACGGAAAACCTAGCTGTTTCCGTGAAAGGGAGAGTCATGGCTGGCAAGAAGACTGCAAGCAAGAAGGCCGCTGCGCTCAGCAAGAGCGGGCTGATCAACGCGGTGGTCGAGGCTTCGGGCGATGTGTCGCGCAAGCAGGTGAAGGCGATCCTCGATGCGCTGACCGACGTCGGTTACAAGGAGCTGAAGAAGAACGGCATCTTCACGCTGCCCGGTTTCGCCAAGTTCCGCGTGGTGAAGAAGCCCGCGACCAAGGCGCGCCAGGGCATCAACCCCTTCACCAAGCAGCCGATGACCTTCCCCGCCAAGCCGGCCAGCAAGTCGGTTCGCGCGCGCCCGATCAAGGCGATCAAAGAGGCTGTCGGCTGATCGTCTCGGCCAGGCTCGAGTAGCGCTCGCGACGCTGTGCGCGGAGCGCCTCGAGCTTGGACAAGACCTCTTCGACGGGGCCGGTGGTGAGGCGAGGTAACGTCGCCTCGGCCCGCCCCTCGGTCGGCGCCTCTGCTCCCGCGAGCACGGTGCCGCCCTCGTGGAGCCCCGGGGGGATGAACTGCACGAAGGGGTCGGGGGCCTGACGGAGCAAGCCCACCAGACGGTGGGCGTTCTCCGTCCCGCCCGTGAGCTCGGGGTGGAACGTCGCGTGGACGAGCGGCTCGGGGAGCCGCTTGGCGATCTCTTGAGCGACGCGAGAGCCGAACCGCTCGAAGGCCGACGAGCCCCCCTTGGCGAGGGGCCCCGTCGCGAGGGGATAAACCAGGTGGACGACGTTCGCGCCCATGTCGCGGATCGCAGCGATCGCCGTCTCGGTGTCGGGCTCGACGTCGAGGACCACGCCGACCGCCCCCATGCCCGTCTCGACGTTGTGCAGGAACGGGCAGAGGCCGTACGCCGCAACGATGTCGTTCGCGTAGCGGAACAAGAGGTCGTGCACCTCGGCGGCTAGCTCGGCCGCGCGCGGGTGCGCCGCCCGCGCGCCGAACACGCGAAAGCCGGCAGCGGGAGCGGCATCGGAACGGTCCACAATTGCTCGTTTTATCAGTATCGACCCCGCGAGGATTGTTCAATCAAGGTTTTGGTATGCCGTGCTAGGTTGGGCCCCCAAGCGTGCCAGACGTGCGCGCTGCCAACGCTGCCGGTCGACAAAGAGGAACAGATGCAAGAGCAGGCCAAGCTCACCGTGAACGTTGGGGGGAGCGAGCAGACGCACGAGCTGCCGGTCGTGGTCGGGACGGAACAAGAGCGCGCGGTCGACATCGGGTCGCTCCGGGCCAAGACCGGCTACGTGTGCCTCGACCCCGCGTTCATGAACACGGCGTCGACGACGAGCGCGATCACGTTCCTCGACGGCGAGAAGGGCGTGCTGCGCTACCGCGGCTACCCCATCGAGCAGCTCGGCGCCAAGTCGAGCTTCGTCGAGGTCTGCTACCTCGTCATCTACGGCAACCTGCCGACCAAAGAGCAGTACGACAAGTTCGCGACGCGGCTCACGCGCCACTCGTTGATCCACGAGGACATGAAGCGCTTCTTCGACGGCTACCCGTCGACGGCGCACCCGATGGCGATCCTCTCGTCGATGGTGTGCTCGCTCTCGAGCTACTACCCCGACGCGCTCGACGTGCAGAACAAGGCCGTCCTCGACATCACGATGTGCCGGCTGCTCGCCAAGGTGCCGACGATCGCCGCCTACTCGTACAAGAAGTCGGTGGGGCAGCCGTTCGTCTACCCGCAGAACCACCTCGACTACTGCTCCAACTTCTTGAACATGATGTTCAGCGTGCCGGCCGAGCCGTACGAGGTCGACCCCGACATCCGCGACGCCATCAACCTGCTCCTCATCCTGCACGCCGACCACGAGCAGAACTGCTCGACGTCGACGGTGCGCCTCGTGGGCAGCGCGCAGGCGAACCTGTTCGCCTCGATCGCGGCCGGCATCTGCGCCCTCTGGGGCCCGCTCCACGGCGGCGCCAACCAAGAGGTCGTCGAGATGCTCGAGCAGATCAAGGCCGACGGCGGCGACGTGCAAAAGTTCGTCAAGCTCGCCAAGGACAAGACGTCGACGTTCCGCCTGATGGGCTTCGGCCACCGGGTCTACAAGAACTTCGACCCCCGGGCGAAGATCATCAAGGCCGCGGCCGACCGCGTCCTCGGCAAGCTCGGCATCAAGGACCCGCTCCTCGACATCGCCAAGCGCTTGGAAGAGGCGGCGCTCGAGGACCCGTACTTCGTCGACCGGAAGCTCTACCCGAACGTCGACTTCTACAGCGGCATCATCTATCGGGCGCTGGGCTTTCCCACCAACATGTTCACGGTGCTGTTCGCGCTCGGCCGGCTCCCCGGCTGGATCGCGCATTGGAAAGAGATGCACGATCAGCCCTCGACCAAGATCGGCCGCCCGCGGCAGATCTACACCGGCGAGAACGCCCGCGATTACATCCCGATCGAGCAGCGTAAGTAGAGAGCAAGTAGAGAGAGAGAATCGCCATGTCATCCCCGCAGCAGCCGATGGTCCGCAAGAAGAAGAAGGCCCGCGACACCAAGCGCCTCGCCAAGTGGCGTGAGAAGCAGGCCCTGCTCAACAAGAAGGACGAGCAAAAGAAGTAACGTGCCCAAGACGCTCGCTTGCCGCTGCGAGGACGTGACGCTCCACGAGCTCGAGGCGGCGATCGAGCGCGGGCACGACGATATCGAGTCGCTCAAGCGCTACACGGGCTTCGGCACGGGGTGGTGCCAGGGCAAGTATTGCCTGGCGGCCTGCGCGCGGCTCTTGGTCGAGCGGGGCGGCAAGGCCGACCTGCCCATCACCCCGCGACCGCCCTACCACCCCGTCAGCCTGGCCGCGCTCGCCGGCCTCGCCGAGCTCGGCCTCTCGGCGCGCGGGGGCGAGCGGTCTGACTGACGGCTCTGTCATGTTCAGCCGGGTGGGGCTCGGGGCCGGCTCGCTCGGCGACGCCCGGCTGACCGACGCCGAGGCCGAGCGGCTCGTGCACGGCGCGCTCGACCTCGGGGTCACCGTCTTCGATACCGCGCGCAGCTACGGCGCGTCCGAAGACCGCCTCGGGCGGGCCCTCGCCCATCGCGACCACGACGTGGTCGTGTTCACCAAGGGCGGCTACGGCGTCGACGGCGTGCCCGACTGGACGGGCGAGGTGATCCGGCGCGGCGTCGACGACGCGCGGCGCCGCCTCGGGCGCGATCGCCTCGACGGCTTCTTCTTGCACTCGTGCGGCGTCGACGTGCTCGAGCGCGGTGACGTGGTCGACGCGCTGCTCGAGGCGCGCGCCTCGGGCAAGGTGCGCCTCACCGGCTACTCGGGCGAGGGGGGGGCGCTCGCGTGGGCGGCCGCGCGCCGCGACACCTTCAGCGCCCTCGAGCTCTCGCTGAGCCCCTTCGATCAGCGAAACCGCGGCCTCGCCGCCGCCGCCGAGCGCGAGAGCTTCGCCGTCCTCGCGAAGCGCCCGCTGGGGAACGCGCCGTGGCGATACGGGTCGCGGCCCGAGCGCGCGGACGAGGCCACCTACTGGGACCGCATGCGCGCGATGGCCTTCGATCCGAGCCCGCGCGGCTGGGCCGAGACGGCGATCCGCTTCGCCGCGTTCCACCCGGGGGTGACGACCGCGCTCGTCGGGACGGCGACCCTCTCGCACCTCGAGGCCGCGGTTCGCGCCGCCGCCGCCGGGCCGCTGCCGGCTGGCGATGCGGCCTCGCTCACGGCCGCGTTCGACCGCCACGGCGCCGGCTGGGCCGGCGTGATCTGATCGCCTACGCTGTCGGTCCGAGAGCGAGGATGGCTCGAGACGACCGGGGTCGACCGCGGGTGTTCACCGCCGACGTGCTTCGGTCGGCCGCGCGGGCGCGCGCGGTCGTGGCGGGCGTCACGATCCCGATCGCGGGTCCGATCCTCGCTGCCGCGATCGGCAAAGCGCTCGTCTCGGGCGAGGGGGCTGGGCCGCCGGGGTGGTTCGGCCCGCTGGTCCTGATGATCTTCGCCTTCGGCGCCACGGTCGGGGTGCTCGGTGCCAAGCGGGCGACGCAGAAGGCCCAGCGCGTGACGGTTTCCGGCGGAGACCTGATGATCGGCGCTTGGCGCGTCGAGCGGTCGGCGATGGC
>CALKVR010000950.1 GCA_938004815.1 uncultured Polyangiaceae bacterium
GCGGTGAGCGCCACGATCGGCTCGCTCACGCTGGTCTCGGCGGCTGGCGGCGAACAGGGTCAGGCAGCGCCATCGTCGCGCTGATTCGCGAGGGCATCTGCGAGCAGCGCGCGCACCTCGCGCGTGAGGTCGAGCACCCGCCCGTCGATCGTGAACTGCATCCCGTCGGCGGGCGCCTCGTCGCGCTTCGAACGGTGGGTCTTGATCCGGAGGCGCGCCCCCCCCGAGAGCGTGCCCTCGGGGCGAGAGCCCGGCGCGTGGGGGCGTGTGGAGCGGAGCGCGATCGTCTCGCCGTCGAGCGCGGCGACGCGCGCCTCGCCGCCGCCGTCCCAAACGAGCGACGCTGCGGTCACCGATCGCCCCGGCGCCCGCGCGCCATCGCCTGGCGCGCCTCGCGATCGGCGTCTTTGGCCTTCACGCTCTGGCGCTTGTCCGCCTTCTTCTTGCCGCGGGCGAGGGCGATCTCGACCTTGGCGCGACCGTCCTTGAAGTAGAGCTTCGTCACCGTGATGGTCATCCCGTCGCGGTCGACCGCGCGTTTGAGCGCCTCGATCTCTCGCGTGTGGAGCAGCAGCTTGCGCGCGCGCTTGGCCTCGTGCGAGTACGGCGACCCCTGGAGGACCGGGATGTTGACGCCGCGGAGGAACGCCTCGCCGCGGTCGAAGCCGACCCAACCATCGGTCAGATCGGCCTTGCCCATGCGGAGCATCTTCACCTCGCTGCCGATGAGCGACATACCCGCTTCGTAGCGATCGCCGATCTCGTAGTCGTAGGTGGCGCGCCGGTTCAGCGCCACGACCTCGATCTGCGGCTGCGCGCTCTTGTCGGCCATCGAACGGCTCAGGCGGCGTCGACGGCGCCGGCGCGGAGCGCCGCGTCCTCGGCGTGCACCATCGCGGTCTCGATCTCTTCGTCGACCCCCTCGCCCTCGAGCTTCACGTCGTCGGGCGAGACCGCCGACCACGAGAAGCCGCGGCGCCCTTCACGCGCCTGCCGGTTGCCGGGGTCCTTGGACTCGGGGTGCCACGTCACGTGGAGCGCCCAGCCGCCGAGGTCACGCTTGTAGCTGCCGTCCTCTTCGCGTTCCCAGGCGGCGATCTTCGGGTGGCGGAACATGGCCGGCCACCCTACAACGATTCTCGGGCGGCGGGCGTCTGCTACGCTCGGCGCGGTGAGAATTCCCGCCCGCCCGAAGGTGATCCTGCGCCACTGCGACACCTACGACCCGGAGCGGATCCGCGCGATCGTGAGAGACGCGCTCGTGACGCTCGATCTCCGACCTCATGGCCGCACGTTGGTGAAGCCGAACTGCGTCGCCTCCAAGCCGCAGTTTCCTCACGCGTTCACGCGAGCCGAGTTCCTCGAGGGCGTGCTCGGGGCGCTGCGCGATCGCGCGGGCCAGATCGACGAGCTCGCGGTGGGGGAGCGCTGCGGCATCACCGTCCCGACGCGCCTCGCCTTCGAGGGCGCCGACTACTACCCGATGTTCAAGCGCGCGGGGGTCAAGCACTACCACTTCGAAGAGGTGCCGCAGGTCGAGATCCCGCTCACGCACCCCGAGCGCCTGCGCGACTACCTGTTCACCCCCGAGCCGGTCGCCAAGGCCGACTTCTTCGTCAACTGCCCGAAGTTCAAGTCGCACCCTTGGACGACCGTCACCTTCAGCCTCAAGAACTACATCGGCATCCAGGACGATCGCCACCGACTCATCGATCACGACCACCGCCTCGACGAGAAGATCGCCGATCTGCAGTACATCGTTCAGCCCCGGCTGGTGGCGATCGACGCCATCGTCGCGGGCGAGGGGCGCATGCTCACCCCGAAGCCGCGGAACCTGAACATGGTGATCATGGGCGACTGTCAGGTCGCGGTCGACGCGGTCTGCTGCCGGATCCTCGGGCTCGATCCTCGGAGCGTCGATCACATTCGTATGGCCCACGAGCGCGGGTTCGGCCCCGTCGACCTCGACTCCATCGAGATCTCCGGCGACGTCACGCTCGCAGATGCGCAGCGCCGCGCCGACGGCTTCGAGGTCGGGCTCATCCGGGTCGAGAAGTTCTTCGAGGGCACCGCCATCAGCGCCTACGCGGGGCCGCCACCCGAGCCCGAGCGCACCGACTACTGCTGGGGGGGCTGCCCGGGCGCGATCGAAGAGGCGATCGAGATCCTGCGGCAGTTCGACGAGCGCTGCGACAAGAACCTCAAGCGAATCCACGTCGTCTTCGGAGCTTACGACGGGCCTATCCCGGCCAAGCCCGACGAGCGCGTCATCTTCATCGGTGACTGCGCGCGGTACGAGGGCGAGATCGCGGGCAAGCTGGTGAAGATCGAGAGCCTCTACAAGGATCGCAGCACGAAGGACCCCCACGAGGCGAAGCACGATGACATCTTCGTCAAGATGGCGACGCTCACGCGCAAGGTCGCCGACGCCGCGCGCACCAAGACGCCGATCCGGCTCACCGGTTGCCCCGTCAGCGTGGCCGAGCAGGTCCTGCTCCTCGTCGCGACGAGCGACGTGCGAAACCCGATCCTCGACCCCGAGAACGCCTGGCGGTTCAACAAGGCGTACCTGGCCTGGCGTGGCACCACCGCCGCCCAGCGCCTCCGTGGCCACCGCTACCAGGTGCACGGGCCATCCGACCGCGGCGAGGCCGCGCCCGAGGTGTCCGCGCCCGCGGTTTCACCCCCGAGCCCCCCTCACGCGCGATGAGGGCCGCTCCGCTCCTGCACATTCTGGTGGGCTGCGCGAGCGCACCGCCTTTCGGTCCCACGACCGACCCTCCCGCCGTCATCGATATCGCGCCCCGACCGGTCGCGACGTCGGAGCCCCGAACGGTGGCCCGCGACGCCGAGCCGCCTCGGGCCGCGGTCGCAGGCCCGAGCGAGGTGGAGATCCGCCTGCACGCCATCGATCGAGCCGGAGACTCCGCATGGGACGACGCCGCGCTCGAGATCCTCTTGGAGTCGTTCGACAGCGACGGCTCGAAGAGCCTCGATACGGGCGCCGAGGTCGCGGCCATCCCCTGCCCCGTCCTCAGGGTGATGGATGACGATCTCAAGGCGAACAACCACGCCGGCCTCGCCGTGACGTACGGGTTCGCCCCCGGGTACCTCTGGGTCGGCAGCGCCCTCGGCTTCGACGAGAGCCTGCGGGGGGACGCGTACGCAGCGATGGAGCGCTGCGGCTTGGGCGACGACTGACAAATCTGTCAGCTCAATTGCTGCGCCCGAACACGACTCGAAACACGACGTCGACGGTATCGCGGAGCTTGAACGCCCCGAGCGGCCCCTTGGGCGGCGTGATCCCGAGCGCGGGCAGATCGAGCGCCAGCCGCCCCTCGGCGGTGGCGCGCTCGGTCGAGACGACCAGCGTCGCCTCGGAGGTGACGCGCGCGCGCCCGCGACCGACCTCGACCGTTCCCGAGACCGGCACGGTGCGTCGCCCGTCCTCGGCGAGCGCCGCCCGCCCCTCGTCGCAGGCCAGCGTCGCGACGACCTCGGCGGCGGGGAGCACCTCTTCGCGCATGCGCCGCTCGATCTCGGCGCGGTCGGAGGCGGAGAGGACGCCCGCGTCCACGCTCGAGCCCTTCTTCACGCCGCGGACCTCGAGCTGGCGTACGGGCGCGCGGAGCGTGACCGTCAGCTTGCCGTCGGCGGCGGTAGCGGTAGCGGTCGCCCCCCGGGCCTGGATCGAGAGGTCGTGGGCCAGCTTGGCCAGCATACCGACCGCCTTGGTCTCGATGGTGATCTCGGACGCGGCGGCATCGAACGCGAGCGACGACATGGCCGACGCTTAGTCCCGCGAGCGCACGAAACCAAGCGCCAGGCACACGAGGGTCATGCCGATGAGGATCGCCGACGTCGCGCGCTGCGGAAGATCGAGCGGTGCCTCGCCCCCGAGGAGATGAAACACGCCGCCGCGCGGGAGCACGGCGCCGGCGCCGCTCACCCCGCCGAGGATGAAATCCACGATGAGGAACCCGAGCCGCCCGCCCCCGCGAGCGCCGAAGGTGGCGGCCACCCCGAACCACGCTGCGTAGCTCGCTCCAGCGAGGAGCGCGACCCCGCTCGAGACGGCGAGGTCCATCGGGAGCGAGAGCGCGCCGCGCCCCGCGTCTGCCCCGGCGCGGGTGACGACGAGGGCCACCACCGCGAGCACGAGGGCGCTCGCGGCCGCGGCGGCGAGCGAAGCGAGGACGATGCCGAGGCCGACCCCCGCGCGCGGGTGCCCGAACCGGCTCGCCGGCCACGCCGCCTCGCGAAGGTTGAGAGGCCCGCTGGCGATCCCGGACCAGACGAGCGCCAAGATCGGCACCACGTAACGGAACGTCGCTGCGAGGGCGCGATCGCCGGCGCCCACAGACGAAGCCGCGCGCTCGAGCACCGACACGAGGAGCACGACCAGGGTCGCGACCGCGAAAGCAACCGCCGCTCGTTTCGTGCGGAGCCCGGCGCTGCCGCTCCGCGCGCCCGCGAGAATCGCCGCCTGCATCACCCGCCACCTCCGTGCTGCTCCGGGGGCGGCGGCGCGGGCGGCGCCTCGGGCGGCGTCGGCGCGCCCGGCTCGACCGGCGGCGCGGGGGCGAGCACCCCGGGCGAGGTCTCGGCCGGCCCGGCCGGGCCCCAGGCGGGCGGGCGATTCGCGAACGCGACCGCGCGCGCGTGCGCCTCGTGCGCAGCGAGCTCGGCGCGCAGG
>CALKVR010000951.1 GCA_938004815.1 uncultured Polyangiaceae bacterium
GGGCTGGGTCGACCCCCACGCCTGCAAGCACGGCCACGGTCACGACGACCACGGTCACGACGACCACGGTCACGACGACCACGAGGACGGTAAGCCGCTCGACGGTCCGGAGCCTCACGAGTCGCCTTGGCAGATGACGCTCCCGCTCGTCGTCTTGGCCGCGATGGCGGTGCTCGCGGGCTTCCTCGGCGCGGCGCCGCTCCACATCGAGCCGCTCCTCCACAAGCTCGAGCCCATCTTCACCAAGGCCGACAAGCTGGTGGCCGAGACGCTCCCGCACGGCGGCAGCCAGATGTGGATCATGATGGCGCCCGGCGCGGCCGCCTTCATCCTCGGGACGTACGCCGCATACGTCATCTACTTCCAGCGCGACGGTCAGCCCGAGCGCGACTTCGCCAAGAGCTTTCCGCGCTTTCACAAGCTCGTGTACGACAAGTGGCGCATCGACGAGCTGTATGACGCCACTGTCATCGGCATGGTCGACGCCCTCGCCGACATCTTCACGATGGCCGACAAGTGGTTCGTCGACGGTATCCTCGCCAGGCTGACGAGCATCCTCGCTCAGGGCCTCGGCGCCGCGATGCGCCTCGTCCACACCGGTCGCGTGCAGGTCTACGCCGCCAGCATGGTGGTCGGGCTCCTGGGCATGGGTTGGTTCTTCGCGCAGCCGCACGCCAAGCTCACCGTCGACGACTCCGACCTCAAGAATTCGGGCAAGGTCGTCCTCAGGGCGGGCGCGGGGCCGGGCTACACGTACAAGTGGAAGGGCGAGGGGATCGACGAGAAGGAGTTCTCGGCCAAGGTCAGCGAGTTCCAGCTGATCGTGCCGGCCGGCCAGACGCGTGAGGTGACGGTCGTCGTGAAGAACGCGTTCGGTCAAGAGGCCGAAGAGAAGATCTCGCTCACCCGCGAGGTGCCCAAGGCACCGCCCGCGCGCCCCGGCATGTCGGCTCAGCCCGGCCAGCCCGGCCCGGCGCCTTCGGTGATCCGCCTCGAGGGCAAAGACATACCCGGGTTCATCCGCGACCAGGGGAGGCAGTGAGATGACCCCCGGAATGCTCTTTGGAATGGCTGCCGCGTTCGCGCTCGGCGCCGCCATGCCCTCGGGCCAAGACAAGAAGACGACGCACCGCATCGGCCTGGGGCTGATCGGCGCGCTGTCGGTCTGGCTCGTGGCCGCCCTCTGGCCGACCGCCGCAGAAGAGGCGGCGGGCCCGAACCGCCCTCAGCTCCTCTCGGCGCTCGTCTTCACGCCGATCCTCGGCTCCTTCGCGGTGCTCTTCATCCCGCGCCAGGCGCTCCGAGCGCTCCGCTACGTGACCTATGGCGTGATGGGGCTGGTGCTCGTCGGCTCGCTGTTCCTGCTCGAGCGCAAGATGACGCCGGGCTGGCACTTCCAGCATGTCAAGGAGTGGATCCCGCAGCTCGGCATCCGCTACCACGTCGCCCTCGACGGCATCAGCCTCTGGCTCGTCATCCTCACCACGTTCACGACGCCGATCGCCGTCTACGCCGCGTTCGGCTCGATCAAGGACCGGGTCAAAGAGCTCTGCTTCGCGTTCCTCTTCCTCGAGGGCGCCATGCTCGGCTCGTTCGTCGCGCTCGATCTGTTCCTGTTCTACGTGTTCTGGGAGCTGATGCTGGTGCCGATGTACATCATGATCGGCATCTGGGGCGGGGCCGACAAGATCAAGGCCGCGATCAAGTTCTTCATCTACACGATGGCGGGCAGCGTCCTGATGCTCGCGGCGATCGTCTACATGGTCTGGACGCACCAGAAGCTGACGGGCTCGTACTCGTTCGACTACCTGTCGCTGGTCCGGGTCGTCCTGCCGAAGGACGCTCAGATGTTCTGCTTCTGGGCGTTCTCGATCGCCTTCTTCATCAAGGTGCCGATGTGGCCCGTGCACACCTGGCTGCCCGACGCTCACGTCCAGGCGCCCACCGGCGGCTCCGTCATCCTCGCGGCCGTCATGCTCAAGCTCGGGACGTACGCGTACCTGCGCTTCTCGATGGGGCTGTTCCCGCTCCAGGCGGCGTCGTACGCGCCGAACCTGGCCGGCGTCGCCATCCTGGGCGGCATCGTCTACGCCGCGCTCGTCGCTTGGAAGCAAGACGACATGAAGCGCCTCATCGCCTACTCGTCGGTCGCGCACCTCGGCTACATCATGCTCGGCCTCTTCGGCGCGACGCCGGCCGGCATGCAGGGCGCTGTCCTGCAGATGATCAACCACGGCATCTCGACAGGCATGCTGTTCCTCCTCGTCGGCGTCATCTACGACCGCCGTCACACCCGCATGATCGCCGAGTACGGCGGCCTCGCGAAGGTGATGCCCGTCTACACGGTGCTCTTCCTCATCGCGACGTTCGCGTCGGTCGGGGTGCCTGGGACGAACGGCTTCGTCGGCGAGTTCATGGTCATCATGGGCACCTACTCGTCCGACGGTCTGCGCACGTTCGCCGGCGTCCACGCGGTCGGCGCCGCCCTCGGCGTCATCCTCGCCGCGGTCTACATGCTCCACGTCGTACAAAAGGTCTTCTTCGGGCCGCTCTCGAACCCGAAGAACAAGCACCTCAAGGACATCTCGCCGCGCGAGACGCTCGCGCTCGCGCCGCTCGTCGCGCTCGTGTTCATCATCGGGTTCTTCCCGAACCTGTTCCTCGAGCCGATGAAGGCGTCGATCAATTTGGCCAACCAGCAGTACCGTGACGTCTCGGGCGCGCTCGTCGCTTTCACCGACGACAAGGACGCGAAGCTCCTGCCGACCGACGTGTTCTCGTCGTCGTTCTTCACCGGGGCGCCGATGACCAAGCTCGACCAAGAGGCGCTCGCGCTCGCGCCGGCGCCGGCGCCGGCCGCCCCCGAGGCAGGCCCGCCGCCAGGCGCGCCACCGCCAGGCGCCGCGCCGCCGCGACCCCCGCTGAACGCACCTGGCGCGCCGGTGCCCATGCCGCGGCCCGGTGCTCCCGGTGCCCGGCCGGGCGCACCGCCTGGTGCGCCCGGCGCACCGCGCCCGGTGCCGGTCCAACCCGCTCCGGCGCCCGCTCCGGCTCCGGGAGGTGCACGATGAAAGGCCTGCTCCTCGCGCTCGCGCCCGTGCTCGTGGTCGTCACGGGCGGCGCGCTCCTCATGCTGGCCGAGGTCTTCGGCAAGAAGCGTCCCGAGGTCGAGGCCGACCCCGACAGCCGCGAGGGCGGCGCGTCGAGCGAGATCGCGCTCGGCACGGCGGTCACCCTGCTCGCCGGCGCGATCGTCTCGCTCGCGGTTTGGCTCTACGGGCCCGAGCGCCTGCCCGAGGTCAAAGACCTCGCGCCCTACTTCATCGTCGATCGGTTCACCCTCTTCTGGTCGATGGTGCTCTGCGCAGGCGGCGCGCTCGCGGCGCTCCTCGCCGGCGGCTACCTGCCCGAGCACAAGCTCGACCGCGGAGAGTTCTACCCGCTCCTGACGTTCTCGGTCGTCGGGGCGCAGATCTTGGCGGGCGCCGGCGATCTGCTGACGCTCTTCCTCGGCCTCGAGACGATGAGCCTCGGCGTCTACTGTTTGACCGGGTTCCGCCGAGGCTCCACACGCTCGGTCGAGGCCGCGGTGAAATACTTCCTCCTCGGCTCGTTCGCGGCCGCCTTGCTCGTCTACGGCGGCGCGCTTCTCTATGGGGCCACCGGCCACACCGATCTCGCCGGCATCCGGTCCTCGGCGGTCGAGCTCGCGGCTGCGGGCGCGACGGGCAAGATGGGCGTGTTCGTGCTCGGCATGATCCTCGTGATCGTCGGGCTCGCCTTCAAGGTGAGCGCGGTGCCGTTCCACATGTGGACGCCCGACGCCTACGAGGGCGCGCCCACCCCCGCGACGACCTTCATGGCCGTCAGCGTCAAGGGCGCTGCGTTCGCGATCCTCCTGCGCGTCCTTCTCGGCGGGTTCGGTGATCCGGGCTCGATGAGCTGGAGCGCCGGCTGGCCGCCGGTCATCGCGTTCCTCGCCGTCCTGACGATGACGGTCGCCAACTTCGTCGCCGGGCGCCAAGAGTCGGTGAAGCGCATGCTCGCCTATTCGAGCATCGCCCACGCGGGCTACGCGCTCGTCGGCGTAGCGGCGACCGTCCGCGCGAGCGGCGACGCGCAGGCGAGCGTCATGTTCTACCTGCTGACGTACACCTTCTCGACCGCGGGCGCGTTCGGCGCGCTCATCCTCTGCGGCAGCCGCGGCAAAGAGGCCGTGAGCTACGAGGACCTCGCCGGCATCGGCAAGCGGCACCCCGCCGCCGCCGCCGCGTTCACGCTGTTTCTCCTGTCGCTGACGGGCGTGCCGCCGACGGCGGGCTTCTTCGGCAAGCTGTACGTGGTCAAGGCCGCGATCGGCGCCGACCTCTACTTGCTCGCGGTGCTGCTCCTGCTCAACAGCGTGGTGGCCGCGTACTACTACCTCCGCGTCCTGGTCTACATGTACATGCGCGAGCCGGCCCCCGGCGCTCCGATCGCGGTCCCGATGAAGAGCGGCTACGTGGCGGCGGCCCTCATCTTCGCCGCGATCGGCGTGCTCCTGGTAGGCCTCCTCCCGGGCTCGTCCCTCGAGCTTGCGCTCTCGGCGGTGCTAACC
>CALKVR010000952.1 GCA_938004815.1 uncultured Polyangiaceae bacterium
GCTGCTCAACCGGATCCGCAAGATCGCGCCTGACGTGCCGATCGCGGTGGCGCTCGATTTCCATACCCAGATGACCGACGCCATGATCAAGGGCGCCAGCATCATCACGGGCTATCGCACCTATCCTCACATCGACATGGCCGACACCTATGGGCCCTACGTGACCAACCAGATCGTCCGTGAGGCGCTGCACCCCTACCCGAAGCATCTCGTGATCGTCACGAAGCTCGGTGCGAAGCGCGGTCCGCAAGGTACCTGGGAACCTGCCTCGTCCGCCAAGGAGCTGCGCGACGCCGCGGAGAGCAACCTCGAGAACCTCGGGCTCGACGTGCTCGAGGTGGTCAACCTGCGCGTGATGTTCAGCGCCCTGGAGAAGAAGGAGGGCTCCATCGAGGAGCAGATGTCCGTGATGCTCGACCTCCAGCGCGAGGGGAAGATCCAGCACATCGGGCTCAGCCACGTCACCGCGAAGCAGGTCGCAGAGGGCCGCCGCATGGGTGAAGTCGTGTGCGTGCAGAACCTCTACAACATCGTCCGTCGCGAGGACGACGAGCTGATTGACGACCTCGCAGCGGCGAACATCCCCTACGTCCCGTTCTTCCCGTTGGGTGGCTTCTCGCCAGTACAGTCCGAGACGCTCGCCAAGGTCGCGAAGCAGGTGGGCGCGACGCCGATGCAGATCGCGCAAGCCTGGCTCCTTCGGCGCTCGCCGAACATCCTCCTCATCCCCGGGACGTCGAGCCTCGCGCACCTCCGTGAGAACCTCGCGGTCGCCATGATCGAGCTACCCGATGATGCGATGAAGGCGCTCGACAACCTCTGAGCTTCACCCTCGATCTGGCGACGAAGTGCCAGAAGTGAGGCGGTGACGGTCAGAGATCGGCGTCGCCCATCTCGGGATCGCCGCGGGTCGGCTCTTCGATGGCGCCGAGCTGGGCACCGACGATCGCGCGCATGAGCGACGCGCCTCGATCGAGGTGCTCGCCCGAGATGTCTTTGGCCCAGTGCACGAACACGCGCGGCGAGAGGCGGAGATCTGCGAAGAGCGTGGTGTCGACGCCGGTGGGCCCGCCCTCACGCGGATCGCTCGGCTCGAGCAGGCGGTACGTCTCGCCCGGGTGATCGAAGAGGTAGTTCACCGCGTACGTCGTGTTGTTGCAGAGGTACGTGTTGCTCGAGCGCGGGTACGTCGCGAACCGCACGCCGCGAAGGATGTCGCCGAACGCGGTGCCGCTCTCGTCGCGCTCGGGCGCCAGCGCGGCTCGCGCCGCCTCGACCTGGGTCCGCACCTCGGTCCACGACAAGAGCAGGCCGCGCGCGCGGTCATCTTCGGGCGCGGCGGGGATCAGCGGCGTGCCCGACTCGATCGGCGCGAGCGTGCCGGAGCCGTCGGGGAGCGCGACCGCCTCGTTCACGCTGCCGAGCTCGATCCACATCGGCTGGCGGCTGCCGGCGATGCCGTTCATGAGGACGAAGTCGGGGAGGAACGCCTCGGCCTCTTTCAAGACGAGGATCGCGGCCACGTCCCAGAACACGGGGAGCACCATGCCGCAGACGTCGACCTCACCGATGCCGTCGATCTCGATCGTCGAGAGGGTGACGCGGGTCTGCGCGGCGGGGTCGTCGACCTCACCCTCGGGCGGCGGCTCGGTCTCGGGGTACTCGAGGCCCGGCACCAGGCGGCTCACCATGCGGCCCGTCGCGTTCTCCTTGTTCTCGAGGAACCGCCCGAAGCCGGTGACGATCACGCGGGGCCGGTAGGTGTACGGGTCGGCGTAACAGGTAGGCTGGTAGGCCTCGACGAAGTCGACGTTGGCGACATACTGCTGCCACTCTTGCTCCGACTTGGTCCGGATCACGACGTCGTTCTCGTCACGCGCGGTGTCATCCGAGCAGGCGGATAGGAGCAGTAGACCAACGAGCCAAGGGCGGGCACGCACGGCGTCTCGAGCATGGCACGGGTCGGCCGCCGGCCCAAGACTCCCCGTGTTTGGCGGCCTCGCGCCTATCGACTACGCTGGTGCGTCGTGAGCCAAGCGGCCGCCGTCGAGACGGAAATCGAGAAACCCAAGCGGGAGCGCCCCGTTTCGGGCCTCGGGCCCCTGCGCGTGACCGAGAATCCGCGCGTCTCGATCGTCGTTCCCGGCCTCAACGAGGCCGAGAGCCTGCCCGAGCTCGCCAAGGGCATCCAGGAGGCCCTCGACGGCAAGGAGTCCTACGAGATCGTGTTCGTCGACGACGGGTCGACGGACGACTCGTGGAAGGTCATGCAGAAGCTCGTCGAGGCCGATCCGCGCGTGCGCGCGGTGCGCCTGCGCAAGAACTTCGGCAAGGCGATGGGCCTCTCGGCCGGCTTCAGCCGCGTGCGGGGCGACGTCGTGATCATGATGGACGCCGATCTGCAGGACGACCCGGCCGAGCTGCCGAAGTTCATCGAGAAGATCGACGAGGGCTTCGACGTCGTCGTCGGGTGGAAGCTCAAGCGCCTCGACCCGGCGAACCGGCTCATCCTCACGCGCATCTTCAACGGAACGGTGCGGCTCGTCACCGGCGTGAAGCTCCACGACATGAACTGCGGGTTCAAGGCGTACCGCCGCGAGGTCGTGAGGACGATCCCCATCTACGGCGATCTCTTTCGGTTCATCCCGGTGTTCGCGGCTTGGGAGGGCTTTCGCGTCACCGAGGTCGGCGTGCATCACCACCCGCGCAAGCACGGCACGTCCCGCTACGGTCTCGAGCGCATCATGCGTGGGTTCTTCGATCTGCTCAGCATCGCGTTCCTCACGCGGTACTCGAAGCGCCCCATGCACCTCTTCGGCGCGATCGGCCTCGTCATGGGGTTCGCCGGCCTCGCGGTCAACCTCTACCTCACCGTGCTCTGGTTCCAGGGGCACAAGATCGGCGACCGCCCGCTGCTCCTCCTCGGGTCGGTGCTCATCGTGCTCGGCTTGCAGTTCTTCTCGATGGGGTTCATCGGCGAGTATCTGACGTACCTGAACCAGAAGCGCATCAAGCCGTCGGACTTGCCGATCCGTGAAGAGGTCGGGCAGTTTCGCGCGGCGGCCGAAAAGAGCGGCCCGAGCGCCGAAGCGATGCCCGACTGAGGCTCAAGCGCGCTTGACGAGGAGCGCCTCGAGGGCGGCGTCGTCGGCCTCGCCCTCGGCGAGCCGCTCGAGCGCGGCGCGTGTGGCGTCGTCGGCCACGCCCGCGGCCGCGATGCGGATCCGAGCAGGCTCCTCGCCACGGGCGAGCAGGGCGATGGCGGTGGCCACGCGCTCTTGCGACGAGAGACCGGGGGCGCGCAGCGCGTCGGCGAGGGTCTCACTGGAGACGGAGCCGACGCGGTAGCCGGAGCCACGGGTCGACTCGACGATCGCCTCGCGCCAGGCATGCACCCCGCCCTGTTCGAGGGCCACCGCCACGCGAGGGGTGGCGGGCCCGGTCTCGGCGCAGCGCGCCTCGATGAGCGCAGCGAGGGTGCGTACGCGGTCCGGGTCTACCCCGGGCCCGCCCAGCCGAACCGCCGTCATGTCGTCGAGCTCGATGACGACCCCGAAAGGATCGGGCAACACCCTTCGGATGGACTCGAAGGGGATGAAGCGCCGTCGCATCGCGCCCTCGACGCGGAGGCCATCGACCCCGACCGTGACCTCGTGACCGCTCACCGCCGCCGCGAGCGCCAAGCGCACGAGGCCGATCGCAGCCACCGTCATGCCGACCGAGAACCCCGCGCCCGCCGAGTGAACGACGCCCGCTCTCTCGACCGCCTCGCGAACGCGCTCGAACGCGAATATCCCGATGCCGGTCCCCGCCATGATCGAGGCGACCGAGAGCGCCGCGCCCCAGAGCCAGCTGTCGGCCCCTAGCACGAAGCGCGGCGCGGGGCCGATGAGCTCGGCGATCGCGGCCGCCGTCTCCCGGTCGGTCTCGATGACGACACGATCACCATCGGTGACGCCGCCCGCGAGCTCGAGGCTGACGCGGGCGGTCCCGTCTGTGAGGTCGTCGACGAAGCCGCCGCGGATGCGCGCGGCCGAGAGGTGAACCTTCTTGCCGCCCTCGAGGTAGAGATCGATCCCCTTCGGCTGAATCCGCGTGCGGTAGAGGATGCGCGGCACGCCGCGCCGCGCGAACGCCGATGCGAGAAAGATCGCCGGCAACGCGACGAGACCGAAGCCGCCGAACATGCCGAGCAGCTCGTCGCCGGTCGTCCACGCGGCGCGCGCCACGTCCCCGCCGTCGGTCAGGACCGAGAGCGAGAAGATGGTCGAGAGCACGACCCCCGCGAAGATCGGGAGGTACCGCATGAGGAGCGACGCCCCCCGAAGCTGGTAGCGGTACGTGCCCGAGCGTCGAGCCACCGAGTCAGCGTAGCACCCGATCCGGCCGGAGCCCGCGGTGGCGCGTCGGCGCGGGCACTCGCTACTTCGTCCAGGCGCTCACCTGATAGAGCGCGAGGCGCACGGGTGACAGCGGCGGGAACGCGGTGCGCCCGACCGGCCTCAGCACGCGCCGCAAGCTGGCCTCGATGCGCGCAGGAGGGCTAACGTGGTGATCGTCGATGCCCGAGAACCCGATGGCCTGGAACGCGTGGGTCATCGCGCGGTTCACCATCGGGTAGCCGGCGACGAGGCGGCCGCCCGGAGCGAGCGCGCGCGCGAGGGTGCGGGCCGCGCCGTCGGCGTCGGCGATGTGCTCGAGGACCGAGATGCACACGACCGCGTCGAAGCTCGCCTCCGGGAGCGAGTGGGGATCGCAGATGTCGGCGACCTGGAACGACGCCTCGCAGCCGGGTCGCACCAAATGCTCGAGCCCCTTGGCGAGCACGAGGTCCGTCCCCACGTACGCGTCGAAGTGTCGCGTGAGCGTCGGGACGAGGACCCCCGAGCCCACGCCGATCTCGAGCACACGGCCGCCGGGCCGCAAGAAGTCGAGGGCCATCGTGAGCCGGTGCCGGTACAGCCAGCCGACCCCGGGCTTGTAGTAGTAGGGCAGCGGATCGTGCTTGTCGTTCGGCTTCAGCACGCCCTCGGCGGGCAGGTCGAGCACGATGGCGCTCATCGGGCGCACTGTACCAGCTGGGCCACCAGGACGGTGACCCGCCGTCGGTCACCGATCGATCCGTTTCGCAACCGCGCGCTCTCAGGACGAGCGCTTCTTGCTGCGCGACGACCCCTTCGTCTTCTTGCTCGCGGCCTTCTTCTTCGGGACCTTCTCGCCGGCCTTTCGCGCTTCGCTGAGGCCGATGGCGATCGCCTGCTTGCGGCTCGTGACCTTCTTGCCGCTGCCGGACTTCAAGGTCCCGCGCTTCTTCTCGCGCATGACCTTCTCTACCTTCTTGGATGCGCCCTTGGAGTACTTGCGACCGCCGGTTCGGCGGCCGCCGCTGCTCTTCTTGGTTGCCATGCCCGATCATCCGCAACGGGCGCGCCAACCGCTCCTGGCTCGACGAAAGGGCGCGCCCGGCGCGGTGGTGCGGCGTTGCGAGCGGCCCCGGTTGTCGCGTGCGCGCTCAGAGTCGCCGCGGCCAGCTGGGGCCGAGCGCCGCGATGCCGGCCGCGAGGTCCTCGAGACACGCGTCGATTCGGTCGCGGTGGGTGCGGAACGAGAGCACGCAGATCCGCAAAAAGAACCGGCCGCCGGCGGAGGCGCCCGTCAAGAAGACGCGCTGCTTGTCGTTCACGGCCTGAAGCAGCGCTCGGTTCGCGGCTTCGATTTCGGTCTCGCCCGTGACGCCGGGCGGTCGCCAGCGAAACGCGAGGAGCGAGAGCTCGGCCTCAGCGATCATCTCGATCTCGGGGTGCTCGCGAAGCGTGGCCGCCGCGAACGCGGCGAGATCGAGCTTCTCGTCGAGCGCCTCGCGAAACGCCTGCGCGCCGTGGAGCTTGAAGGGCAGCCATACGCGCAGACCGCGCCATTCGCGTGAGAGCTCGGGGCCCATCTCGCAGAAGTCGACGAGCTCGTCCTCGGTCTGCATGGGCGGCATGTACGAGGCCTGCATCGCGTGGGCGCGGCGGAGCGCGCCGCGGTCGCGCACGAGGAGACAGCCCGTGCCGTAGGGCAAGAACAACCCCTTGTGCGGATCGAGCGTGATCGAGTCGGCTCGCTCGATGCCTCGAAGAACCGCTCTGCCGCGCTCGGTGAATGCGAAGAACCCGCCGTACGCGGCGTCGACGTGAAACCAAAGACCCTCGCGCGCCGCGACGTCGGCGACGCCGGTGAGATCGTCGACCGCGCCCGTGTTCGTGGTGCCGGCGCTCGCGACGACGGCGAAGGGTCGAAGCCCGGCGGCGCGATCGTCGGCGACCGCGGCCTGGAGTCGGTCGAGCGAGAGACGGAACGCGCCATCGCTCGGGATCGATCGGACGCGCGCAACGGGGAACCCGGCCAACACCGCCGCCTTGAGCACCGAGTGGTGAGCCTGATCGGATGCGTAGATGACCCCGTCGAGGAAGTTCTCGGGCAGCCGCTCGCGGCGGGCCGTGACGACCGCGATGAGATTGGCCATCGAGCCCCCGGTCGTCAGCAGCCCGCCCGCCGTCGATGGCAGCCCGAGCTCGGCCGCGACCTCCCGGTCGGTCATCTCGCAGCCGACGGCCAGCACGAAGGCGCGGGCGGCGTTGGCGGACAGGCTGCCCAGCATGGTGTCGATCTCCTGCAGCGCCTGCAGCACGATCACCTGATGCTCTGCCGATGGGG
>CALKVR010000953.1 GCA_938004815.1 uncultured Polyangiaceae bacterium
CCCTCCGGAGGTCTCGAGCTCTGGCCCGTCACGTCGAAGCAGGGTGGGCCATTCCCGGGGAACGGATGCGCGACGACGGTGTTCGACTCGCTCTGGAGCATCGAGGAGCGCTACGGCAGCGAGTACCTGCTGCGCGATGTCGACCTCGGTCACTTCGTGCGGCTGCTGACCGAGGGGGAGGCGTTCATGGGCGCGCCGCGCGTGGCGTGGGTGAAGGGGGCCGCAGAGGCCCTCGGGAAGTCGGTGAGCCGCCCGACTTGGCGCTTCTGGGGTCGACGGGCTGGGATGGCACGAGTCGGTGGGCTTCTCGTCGCCGTACACGGGGCGAGCCTTCGCGGCGATCGGGCCGCTCGAGCCACGGACGGA
This sequence comes from uncultured Polyangiaceae bacterium, assembly GCA_938004815.1. Lineage (GTDB taxonomy): Bacteria > Myxococcota_A > Polyangia > Polyangiales > Polyangiaceae > Xiheicaenibacterium. The sequence continues at coordinate 367 of CALKVR010000953.1, forward strand.
TACGCCCACGGTGGACATTCACACGACAGGCGGCGAGCGCGCCGGCGTCATCGCCGATCTGCTCGAGACGCTCGGCATCGACCTCGACGATCTCTTGGATCCACCCGCGGTGGAGGTGGGCTGGTGGTGTCTCTGGCGGCCGGATGACAACGGGGTGAGGGAGATCGTGGCGAGGTTCAGCGGTCGGGTGAAAGCGGGGCGGGCGCTCGAGCGGTTCGAGGGGCTGCACCACCGGCAGATGTACTGGTTGGAACGCGGCGCGGGGTAGCGAGCGCGAGCGGGAGCCCGCTGCCGCCGCGCGCGGTTGAGGTCATGCCCGCTGAACCGTGACCCACCTCCGATTCAGAGCTCTTGGCCGGCCCAAGCCGGTCGAATCGTGGACGGGCTCCGATTGAAACGTCATGGCGACCGCCAAGACGCCTGAATCGGGGGTCGCACCCAGCGTCTGGCTCTGAACTTACGATGCGAGCACTCCCTCGGGCTGCTCATCCCTGCGATACTTCGATCGGGGATGACTTTGCGCCGCCACGTGGTCCTAGTGTCCGCTTTCGCCCTCGCCATCGGCGCGTGCGGCGACGAGCAGGGCGTTGGGGGTGCTCCAGGCACCACCGGCAACCGGGTCGCGAGCTCCACCTCGAGCACGACGAAGTCGAGCAACAGCGCGGCGTGCATCGAGCCGCCCCTCAATCCCTCGACGAGCGGTATACCTTGCGCGCTACGCGAGACGAGATCACCCCCCTCCGACTGCGATGAGGCATGCACGAGCCTCTACGACTGCGGCGCGCTCAGCTGCGACGGGTCGCGTCTCTGCCCGGGCTTTTCAGGAAACCCGACCGAGAAAGCGAGCTTTCTCGTGGACTGCGTGGCGTGGTGCGAGGCGGAGGAGGCCTTGCTCACGGTCATCTATCCCGACGCGTGTCGCGCAACCATCTGCCAGGTCTGGCAGTACGATCCATTCGCAACCCTTTGCGACGCTGGCTTTGGTGGCGGTAGCGCCAACTGACCCCTGGACATGCCCACCCTCCATCACGCGCGAGTGCGCCGAGGGCTCTCCGCTGTCGACTGCGCGAGCGCGGAACCGAAAATTGATGGCTTCGCTCTCCACGACCCCGAAGCGCCGCGCAGAGAGAGTTCGGGCGCGCCGAGGAAAGGTGCCGGCCGCGGGCGTGGAAACGGAGAGCGACGCGGAGGGCGCGCAAGACGCTCCGTCTCCGGCGGCGCTTGCGGCTCCGGTACCCGCGACCGGGCTGAACCGCGGCATCCTGATCGTGGCCGCGCTGGTCGTCGCCCTCGCGATCGCGGCAGTCTTGGCCGGTGGGTGGATCGCGTTGGTAGCGACTGCAGCGCTGGCCGCGGCGCTGTTCGGCGTTCACCGCCACATGCGGCAGCGGCGACGGGTCCACGAGCTCTTCCGTGAAGCGATCGCGCTCAACGAGCTTGGCCTGCTGGGGACGGCCAGACCGATGATCGAGGCGCTCGAGGAACGGGATACGCGGGCGAGTCGAGGACCAACGCGCTGTACGTTCCCCGAAGGCGATCGAGGCTGAGCAGCTTGGCTCGGTACCAAACCTCGTCGATGACCTCGAAGGGCATGCCCTTCCACGTCTCGTTCGGATAGAGGACCGTGATCCCGTGCTCGAAGATGCCGACCTGCTGGTGAGGCGGGGCCATGGTCGCCCGCATCAGCTTCCCGAGCACGATGAACCCGGCGAGGGTGAGCAGGACGTTGACCGGGTTGCTGAGAGCGTCATGCTGCGCGTTGGCGAGAACGCTGAAGAATACCGCGCCGAAAACGACTGCGCCCGCGAGCGCCCCGCCCCGGCGGCCGGGTCGATTCGCGGAAACCGACGACGCGCCCCGCCTGATCTGTCCGACGCGGCGCGTCTGCTGCCGCACGAGCAAGTCGGCGCTCGCAGTTCCGTAACGGAATCCCCTCGCACCGCTCTGCGCGTCACGATGCTCAAGGGGGTAGCTTTGCGACCCACGTCTGCAATACCCCGGGTGACGACGGCGGCAGAGATCCGTCTCGCGCGACAGCGGTAGCTGGCCGGGGCCGACGCGCACGACGTCGCTGCCCTCGGCGACCTGCACACCGCCCGAGTGGATGCACGCGCCGTTGGCGTCGCCGGCCGGTCGTTGGTCGGCGCCGACCCGGACGCTCGTCTCGCCGTTTCGCAGGACGGGGCCGGGCTCGGGCGTGGACGGCGGGCTCTCTGTCGAGGCGGGCTACTTCTTGTAAAACTCGTCGAGCTGCTTCTTGTAGGCGTCGAGCTGCGCTTGCGTGTCGAAGTACTTCACGTTGATGCGCGACCCGTTGGCGCCACAATCTGGCGCGCCCGATCCAGTTGGCGCTCAGCCCGGAAAGTTCAGTCTTGCCCGCTTGCCCTTGAACCTCTTCGCGGCGGCGTCGTACGCCTGGGCGGCGACCTCTTCGTCGTCGAAGTGACCGAGCCAGCGCTGTTTGCCGTCGTGATGGATGGACGCGGACCACCTGCGGACGCGTGCTACCCACGAGACGCCGCGGAAGCGGCTGGTTCGGGTGGCCTTGAACAAGCTGCGCGCCTCGTCACGTAGGGCTTCGGGGGTGGCTGGGCCCCGACGGCGCGCGACGTCGGGAAAGTTCAGGAACGGATCGTCACCTCCGATGGCCAAGGCGAGCACGGCGCGGTCGCGGGCGATCGCGGCTTCGCGGGCGGTGCGCCAGCTGCCGAGGTAGACCGGCCCCGTGGCGAGACTCAAGTTGGCGAGGAACGGGAAGGAGGTGTCCCACTCGCGAAAGCTGACGCCGACGTAGCGGGACGCTTCGGGGTGGCTGGTATCGGCCACCGCCTTGGCGCGGCGGTCGATGCGTGCTTCTCGACGGAGCGCTTCAGGCTTGGCGGGACCCAGTCGCTTGGCTTGCGCGGGACACTGCAGGGGGAGGTCGAGCCCGAGCGCGAGGATGGCGCGATCGCGCGCGATCGCGGCGGTGCGCTCGGTGTCGTAGACGCCGACGTAGAGCTCGTGATCGATCATGGTGATCCGCGCGGCCCACCGCCCGCTCGGGCGCTGGCGGACGCCGAGGTATCGCGAGAGTCGTTGCTCTGGTCGCCCTGTCCGGGTAAGGGCGTTGCGGTTTGCCTCGCGTGCCTCGGCGCGCACCTCCTCGAGCGACGCGGGCTCGAGACCGCGATCGGGAAAGTTCAGGACGGCCTTGCTGCCCCGGAGGTAGAGGACCACCCGATCGCGTGCGACGGCGGCCCGCTCCTCGTCGCTGAAACTACCGATATGGATCAGTCGGTGAGGTGGTAGGACGATGCGCGCGTGCCAGACCTCGCGCTTCGGGTCCCAGCGAACGCCCCGGTACGTGGATGGCTTTCCGCGCACGAGGAGCTCATCTGCCTGCTGAGGGCGAGAACGCATGGGGGGGGACCGGTTCGTCGAGCCTAACTAGCCTAGCGCTGTCGTCAGGATGCCGCGTACGGCCCGTCTCTCGAACGCAAGCGCCCAATCGAAGAGGCCCTACACGCAATAGTTTACGTTGGTTCGAATCCAACCCGCCCGACTCTTACCGGGCGGTGGCTCAGCGGTAGAGCACTACATTCGAGATGTAGGTCGAAAGACCCCATGGCTTCTTCACTCGGGCGCTGAACTTTATTCGATCGACGAGTCAGAACGACGAGTCGAGGTGATCGGTCCAGATCTCTCTCCCGTGACCGTAGGATGGTGGGACCAGAGCATCGCAGGCGGGTAGGCTGCGGGAACGTGTCCATGGATGACCGCCTTGTTGCCCTCGTCCGCGCGTATCAAGAGCGCGTCGCTTGGACCGTCGAGCGACTCGAGGAAGTCGGAATCCCGAGGCCGGCGTCCACCACCGAGTGGGTCGGGAACGGGATCGAGCAGCAAGGCACGCTTGCCGATGGCGGTCGGTACTACAAGCACGGCTACGGGATCGCCGTTCACGGTGGCGACGGCGTCGTGGTGGATTTCGACTTTGGTGACAGCGGCGAGATCACCGGCTTCAATGTCTCCCGCCTCTGGGGGTTCTCGGCGTTCACGCCGCACCGCTGCGGCTTCACGTCAGAAGCAGAGCTGAAGCGCGTCTTCGACCTTGCGGTCGGCGCAGGCGAGCTGCGGTACTCCGGCTACATCCTCTACTACCTGCAACCCGCTGCGAACGTATGACGACACCCCGATCGACAGCAGACGAGTTCTCCGACGCCGTGGTCGCTCACCTTGCGAGCCTCGACGCGAAGGTCGACGCCGCCCTCGGTCGCGTCTGCCGCCTGGCTGCCGGCGCTCGATGGCTCCTGTTCGAGACGAGTCGCCCCGCTTTGCCGAGACGTTCGCGGTGACGGTGGTTCCGATGCTGCTCGAGCGCTGGCTTGTCGAGCGATGGGGCCTCGTCCTCGGCTCACGATCGCCCGCGTTTGGACCCGATCACCGCCGGCAGCATCAGGAGTGTGCTCTTGTCCCGCGAGATGGTGTAGGGCTTAGTCTGTGGCTAGCACTGACGAATCGTCCGAGCGGGTTTTCGCGGGGCTGCAAGCGCTGAAGAACGCGTGGCCGATGACAGGCTGGAGCTGGGACTCCCGGCTTTCGAGCGTCGCCTCTTCGTTCGCCACCCACCACATCGAGGCGGCGCGCGCAGCGATCGCGCCAGCGCTCCCCACCATCTGGACGAGGGACACCATCGGCTCCGCGCCCGAGCGCGTGCGGGCCCTCGCGGACCGGTACGACGGGGTGCGCAAGGGCCAGATGCTGGTCACGAGCAGTGACCTCGAAGGGTTGCTCGCCTTCGGTTTGTGGTGGCCGTGGGAGGAGTCGACGACGATCTCTTTCCGCGTCGGGCTCGCGGAGGTCGACCCGTCACAGAAACACTATGCGCGCCTGTTCGCCATCTTCGGGGTGTCGACGGCTCGGTAGGCCGCGCGAGTAGACGCGCACCATCAATAGGCGATGTCGTAGTCCGTGCCGTACAGCCACTCCATCGGGACGTGCTCTTTCTTGGTGAAGTGCGTCGCGCGCCAGAGGAGCGTCACCTGGTCGAGCTCGGTCTCGACGAACACGAGGTCGAGCGCAGCCGGGAGCACGACCTTGGGCTCGCCCGGCAGGCGGAGCGTCACCTTGGGGACGAGGCCGGGCAGCTTGGCGAAAAAGTCGCGCCCGTCTCGCGACGTCTTGGTGACGCGGATCGTCTCGGTGCCGTTCAATCGGCGCCGGGCGAGGTAGGGGTGTGCACCGTTCGCGAAGGGGTGCTTCGGGCGCTCGGGGATCGTCTTCTGCTCGAAGCCGGGCTCGAACAGCCCGAGCTTGCGTTCGACCTCGGGGATCTTCTCGTCATGCGTCTCCGGGAAATCGAGCGCGAATGCTTGTCGCGGAAACCAAGCGTGCGCGAACCAGTCGAAGCCGGCCGGGTAGGGGCGCTCACCCCAGCGCTCGAGGGGCTGCACGACCGAGTCGAGCTTCAAGCGGCTCTCGGGAAACTCGAGGTTCGGCCACGCGAGCCCGCGGAGGCCGCCGTCGTCGACGAGGTATCCGCGACCCGCGGGGTTGCGCGGGTACGAAAACTCGCTGAGCTCTTCGTTCTCGCGCGGGTCGATCTGCGTCACGAAAAAGTTGAGGAGCTCCGGGTCGGCGAAACGCTCCTCGGCCACCTCGTCGGTCCCGCCGTAGGCGCGATCGTAGGTGAGCGGCATCTCGGTGAAAGGCTCCGGGTCCGAGAGGGTGGCGGTGCCGCGCCGCGCGTCGACCCACCGATCGCCGGTGACGATGAGGGGGCGCTCGAACTTGGCGTCGGAGCCCGATACGGTGAGCGCGACTTGCATCGACTTCACCGGGGAATCCGAGCGTGCCGTGCCTTGGACGACGACATCGGTGAGGTTGCGCCAGGCGTAGAGGTCGGTGTCGCGCACCAGCAGGCTCGGCTTGGTGAACTTCGTCGCGACGCGCGCTTTGACGTACGTCCACTCCTCGACGATTCGATACCCCTTCGCCGAACAGCCACCGTCTTTGTCGACGTCGAACGTCATCCCGAAAATGACGGAAACGATAGGGTCACCGGTGGGCGCTTCACCGTCGACGAGCCGGCTCTCCGGCTTGTCGTCGCCCGAGTCGGCGGCCGCCGCGGCGGCCGGGGGTGACGTCGTCACGGGAGCATCTCGCTGCGGCCGTCGATCAAGCGGCCGATGCCGTCCGAGATACCGGTCTGCCAGTTCGGCGACTCGTGGCCGGGCCTGGCGCCGAAGAGCTGCTCCATGCCCCAGTTCTTCGCCTGCTTGCCGGCCCAGACGAGCGCGGGCTTCTCGGCCTTGTTCCAGATTGCGTCGGCGACGCTCTGAATGGCGCGCGTGCCC
>CALKVR010000954.1 GCA_938004815.1 uncultured Polyangiaceae bacterium
GATGGTGTTCGCCGTGAACGAGCGCCGCTCGCCGGCCGAGAGCACGAAAGGAAAGCTCGGGTCGGTCGCGGGGCCCGCGCCGTCGAGCTTGCGGACCTCGTCCAAGAGGTCGGGCAGGTGGAGCTCGATCTTGCCCGAGGGGGTCTTGGCGCGCCCCACGACGTTCGCCCACTCGTCGACGGTGAACACCACGCCCGAGGGGCTGGTCAGAATGGCGCGAAACAGCGAGAGCGCCGCTTCGAGCGGCGAGCCGCCGAAGCCCGCGCGCGCGATCGATGGCCCGTTCTCCATCGCCATCCGGAACGCGAGGCCCAGCGCCACCGCGCCCTCGCGCGTCTCGGCCGGCAGATCGATGGTGCGGTAGAGGAGCACGGGAGCCTGCGCCGAGAGGCGCGGATCAGGCAGCACCTGTGTCATGAACGCGAGCGCGTACGCCTCGAGACCGGCCTTGGCCGCCTCGCGCAGTGGCGCGTAGTCGGCCTCGGTGACGGCGCCCAGCGCCTCGGCCAGGCGCGCGTGGATCTCGGCCTCTGGCAGGCGCTCGTCTGCGGGGGGGAACAGTCGGGGGCGCAGGTGAAAGTAGTTCTTGGGGAAGTCGAAATTGAAGAACGTGGCCTCCGCCTTCTCGAACTGGGTAGCGGCCGGCAACACGTAGTCGGCGAGGCGTGCCGTCTCGGACATCGCGACGTCGATCACCACGAGCGTGTCGAGCGCGCCGAGCGCTTCGCGGATTTTCTTCGAGTCGGCGAGAGAATGCGCAGGGTTCGCGGCCTCGACGATCATGGCGCGGTAGCGCTTCGGGTGATCGGTAAGGATCTCTTCGGCGATCACGTTGCACGGGACCAGGCCCGCGACGATCGGCGAGCCCGCGACGGGGCTCTTGCGGCCCGATGCTCCGCCGGTGAAGACGACCATCGGCGTCGGCACGTAGTGGGTGCCGGGCCTGCCGATGCTGCCGGTGAGGACGATCAGCAGGCGGTGCAGGTAGCTGACCACCGTCGAGTGGTGGTTCATCTGCACGCCCAGATCCTCGAAGCTCGCGAGCGCCTTGGCGCCGGCGATCGCGTGCGCAGCCCGGCGGACCAGCGCGGCGTCGACGCCCGCGCGCGCGCACGCTGCCCCCACGTCGACGGCGCGGAGCGCCTCGAGCACGGGCTCGGCGCCGGACGTCCGCTCGGCGACGAACGCGCGGTCGAACCGGCCCTCTTGCACGAGGATGCCGAGGATCGCGGTGAGGAGCCACGCGTCGGCGCCCGGCCGAACCGCGAGATGGATGTCGGCGAGCTCAGCGGTCTCGGTTCGGCGGGGGTCGATGACGATCAGGGTGCGCGCCGGATCCTTGGCGATGTCCTTGAGCGTGACCCGCGCGCGAGGGATCGAGTGCGAGTGCCACGGGTTCTTTCCGATGAACAGCGCGACGTCGCAGTGCTCGAAGTCGGCCCGCGTCGCCGTGCCCATCACCCGATCGCTCACCCAGAACTCGCCCGTCTTTTCTTGCGCGAGCGCGCTCGACCGGTACCGCGAGCCCAGCGTGCGCCGCGTGCCCGTGCTGTAGGCCCCGGGCAGGTGGTTCCCCTGACCGCCGCCGCCGTAATAAAAGATGGTGTCGCCGCCGAAGCGATCACGCACCGACGCGAGCCGAGCCGCGACCTCACGGATAGCGGTGTCCCAATCGATCTCTTCGAAGCTCCCGTCGTCGCGCCTGCGGAGCGGGGTGCGCAAGAGGTCGCGCCCGTGCTGGTAGAAGTCGAGGCGATGGGCCTTCTCGCACGCGTACCCTTGCGACGACGGGTGCTGCTTGTCGCCGCGTAGCCGGATCAGGCGGCGGCCGTCGTCACCGCCGAGCTCGACCTCGAGGCCGCAGTTGCACTCGCACAGGATGCACGCCGTCTGCTTCCAGGTCGTCGTCATGTCACCACTGGAGACATATCACACTCCCGAGGACGGTTCGAACACTCCCTTGCCCGGGACGTGGTTCACCTCGAGCCGGATGCCGTCGGGGTCCTCGAACAGCACCGAGTAGTAGCCTTTGACCCAGGGCGCCTCTTCGGGCGGGTGGACGATTCGCCCGCCGAGCTCGACGACCAGCTCGTGGACGCCGTCCACATCCGCCCGGTCGCGCGCGCGAAAACAGACGTGATGCAGGCCGCACCGCCCCTGATCGAACGCCTCGGCCGTGAGCGCGGGGGCCGCCGGCCGCAGGCCCACCGCCGTGCGGCCGCCCACGTAGTAGAGGTAGTCATCGACGTCGATGACGAGCTTCAGGCCCATGTGGGCGAGCAGGCGCTTGTAGAACGGCCTCGACCGCTCCATGTCACGCACCGTGAGCATCACGTGGGCGACGCCGTTGATCTCCATGGCGGCCAGTGTACGCCGAGCGCGCGCGGTCAGGGCCGGAGGCGCGTCTCGATCGCTGCGATCGCTCGCGCGAGCTCGGGGTGCTTGGTGCAGCAGCCCCCGCCCTGCGGACCGCAGGTGGGCGCCTGCATCGACGTCAAGATCAGCAGCGCTCGGTCGTCGCCGTCGGCCCCTGCGCGAGCAAAGAGGAAGGGCCGCCGGGCGCACGGCGACGAGCGGAGCTCGTGCGCGACGCGCATCGCGGCCGAGCCCTTGGCGATGACGTCGGGGCGGGCGAGCAGCGCGCGCGCGCGGGAGCCAGGGCGGAGCGGCGGCGCCAGCAGGGGTCGCTCGGTCGCGTCGACCTTGGCCTCGCGCGCGACGAGATCGTAGAGAATATCTTGCCCCGCGACCGGGAGCGCGGAGATGCGCTCGAAGAGCGCGTCGGCGCTCTTGCCCGCCGCCGCGGCGACCTCGAGGGCAGCCGCGCTCTCGCTCTGGACGGAGCGATCGCTGAACGCGCTCGGGCTCTCTCGGAGGAGGCCGCTCAGCGAGGCGACGCATCGGCCGGCGTCCCCCGATTCGGCGGCGGCGCGGATGTGCTCGTGCACTTCGGGCTGCGGCGCGCTCGAAGAGGCGGCTGGGGGGGCGGTCGCGCTCGCGGTGGCGGCTACGGGGGCGTGAGCGGCATCGTCGCCCCGCGCGCCGCCCCGACCCACGAGAAACGACGCGGCTGCGACCGTCGCGAAGACCGCGAGCCCGCCGGCCACCCAGAGCGCGGCGCCGCGCTTGCTGACGGTGACGTCACGATCGTGCACCCGAGTCGCGGTGAGCGGTGTCAACTCGTGCTGCGAGCGCGGCTCGGCGCGGGGTGGGGCGACGGCGGCGTCGATGGCGCGGGCCACCGCCTCGGCGCTGGCGAACCGATCGTCGGGGTCCTTGGCCAAGAGCTTCATGACCAGGGCCTCGAGGGCGGGCGGCACGACCGCCGCCGGGTTGCGCCTCGCCATGGGCGGTGGAGGCGTCGCCCGGTGGCAGGCGAACATCGCCGCGGGCTTGTCTGCGTCGAACGGGTGCAACCCGGTCAAGAGCTCGTAGAGCACGACACCCATCGCGTACAGATCGGCGGGGGCGCGCACGCTGCGCATCCCGAGCGCCGCCTCGGGCGCGAGGTAAGCGACCGTCCCCATGACGATGCCCGCCTGGGTGATCGAGCGGCGCGGGTCCTCGGTCTCGCGGGCGATGGCCGAGAGCTCCTCTACCGGGACCTTGGCGAGACCGAAGTCGATGAGCTTGACCGTCTCGGTGTTGCCGGGGCCATCGGCGAGCATCACGTTTCGAGGCTTCACGTCGCGGTGGAATATCCCCTTGTCGTGCGACGCGGCGAGCGCGAGCGCGAGCCCTTTGGCGATGCGAGCGGCGCGCGCCGGCGCGACGGGCCCGCCGTCGATCACGTCGCGCAGCGTCTTGCCGCGGATGTACTCCAATACGAGAAACCGCGACTTGCCGTCGAACTTGCCGAAGTCGGTGGCGCACGCGACGTTCGGGTGCTGGATGTGCGCCCCGGCGATGGCCTCGCGTTCGAAGCGCGCGACGAGCTCGGGCATGCTCTCGGCCTGAGGGTGCAGCACCTTGATCGCAACCTGGTTGTGCATGTGCAGGTGCTCGGCACGGTAGATGGCACCGATGCCGCCCATCGCGACGAGCTCGACGATGCGGTACCGGTCCGAAATGACGCGCCCTGCGAGCGTCTTCGCGCGCTCACGAGAGTCGTTTGAGGTGCAATCGTCTGCCGCGAACGTCGCCACCCATCGATGATAGCCAGCCGAGCGGCGGGCGACACGAGCCGCGCGCGCGATCTTCGCGGTGCGATCGGAGACGTCGCGCCGAAGTGTAGCCAAACGAACGCGCACGAATTTGCTCTCTGGGTCACCGCGCGCTGGCGCTACGCTCCGGCGGCTCGAGATGAAGAGACGGGACGCGGGCTTTCGCGGCGTGTCGCAGCGTGAATGTGCGCGACCCTACGCGGCGTACGCGCTCGTGGCGGCCGGCGTCGCCTGCTCCGCGACGCAAGGCGGTCGCGAGGGCGGCGCGCCCGAGCCGGCGCGCGCCCCAGCGTCGCCCGCCACGGCCGCGGCGGCACCGTCCCCAGCGTCGGTGAGCACCGCGGCGGTGTCGCGCGCCGTCGTCGAGCTGGGCCGTGTAACCGATCGGAGCCCCGGTGAAGGTGGCTGCAAGTCGAGCGAAGACTGCGTCGTGGTGGAGCGCTACCGGCAAGAGGAGCTGTGCCCCCCTGGGCTCAGCATTTCTCGCGAGCTCGCGCGGCGCGAGGAGTCTTGGCGGCAACGTGGGTTCGGGTACCGAAAGCGCCCCGAGGTCTGTCCGGAGGCCGGCCTCGCGATCCAACCCGTGTGCCACGAAGAAGTGTGCGCGGCGTTTCGCAGCCCGGCTACCGGTAGCGCCACCCTCGACGAACGTCTGCTCGGCGCCACGGTGCCGGAGATGGACCGGTGCTACGACGAGGAGCTGGCTCGGAGACCGAACTTCACCGGGAGCGCGCTGCTCGAGCTCGTCGTCGCCCGGACCGGTGACGTCGCCTCGGTCACGCTTCGCGGCGAGCCGCCGGCGCCCGAGCTTCACCGCTGCATCACCCGCATCGTGTACCGGATGGAGTTTCCGCTCCCCGAGGCGGCTCGGTTCGTGACGGTTCCGCTCACGTTCGCTCGCACCCCGAGCGGTGAGCCCGACGGATGAGGTCGCGCGTCGCGCCTGCGCGCGTATCATCGCCGGCGTGGATGCGCTGTGCCTCTTCGACGAATCCTCTCGCCGCGTCGCGGCGGTGAACGCGACCTGGTCTCAGCTCTTCGGGTACACGGCCATCGAGGCCGCTGGCATCGACGTGTGCCGCCTGGCCTGGGCGCCCGAAGAGCTCCGCGTGCGCCTCGAGCACGGCGCCGCGCGCGAGCTCAACTACCGCGCGCGCGGCGAGTTCCGAACCGCCAAGAACCAGTGCTTCGTCGCCGACTTCACCCTCACCGCGTACCCCCAGTACGGCAGCACGATCGTCGCGCTCGTCGTCGAGCAGCCCGGCCCACGTGTCGAGGTGAACACGATCGAAGAAGAAGTGATCTCCGAGACGGGCGTCCCGGCACACCTGAAGTCGGCCATGCGCGACCGCATGGCCCGCTGCGCTCGCCAGCAGGCCGCGCTGCTTCGGCTCGCGTCGGTCGACGATCACGACTTCGGTGAGCTCACGCGCAAGCTGCTGCGCACCGACGCCGAGACGCTCGGGATCGCGCGCGTCAGCTTTTGGCGTCTCGACAAAGCCGGCCGCGCCATCGTCTGCCAGGACCTCTACGATCGGAACAAGGGCTTCGAGTCGGGCCTCGAGCTCACGGCCGCCGACTACCCCGTCTACTTCGACGCGCTCGAGACCGGCGCGTTGATCGCCGCCCACGACGCCGTCACCGACCCCAGGACGGCCGAGTTCGGCGACGGGTACCTGAAGCCGCTCGGCATCGGCGCGATGCTGGACATCCCGGTCTTCTTGCGCGGTGACCTCGTCGGCATCGTCTGCCACGAGCATGTCGGGCCGCCCCGCGGCTGGACGATGGACGAGCAGCAGTTCGCGCTCTCTGTCGGTCAGTTCTTCTCGCTCGCCCTCTCGTCGCGGCACCGCGACGAGGCGGCGCGCTCGATGCGCATGCAGCAGGTCATGCTCGAAGAGGCGAACGCCGTCATCGATCGCGCGCTCCGCCCCGACGACGGTCGCCTGACGGGCCAGACCCACGGCGCGTACAAGCTCGGCCAGCTGCTCGGCCGTGGCGGAATGGGCGAGGTGTACCGCGCGATTCGAACGGCCGATCGCGGCGAGGTCGCGCTCAAGGTGCTGCGAAGATCGCGCGCTTCGGAGGCGACCGAGGTCGAGCGTTTCTTTCGTGAGGTGGACCTCATGCTGACGGTCCCCACCGAGCACGTCGCGAGCGTCTACGAGCGCGGCACCTTCTCGGATGGCACGCCCTTCATCGCGATGGAGCTGCTCGAGGGGCACGACCTCGCGTGGCACCTCCGGCGCAGCCCCGAGCTCCCGCTCGATCAGGTGCTCGAGCTCGTCGATCACGCCGCGCGGGCGCTCGGCGCGGTTCACCGTGCCGGCGTGGTGCACCGCGATCTGAAACCCGCCAACCTGTTTCTCGTCGACGCGTTGCCCCGCCGATGGAAGGTGCTCGACTTCGGCGTTTCGCAGCCGGCCGGCGCCAAGCCCGCCGGCCAGCCGAACTGGTGTCTGGCCGACTTCGTGGCACCGCGAAACGGCGGGCCGGGACCGCCGGCCCCGACGACGAGCTTGCGGGCACGCCTCACTACATGGCGCCCGAGCAGGCGGCCGGGGGCGCCATCGATCACCGCGCCGACATCTATTCGCTGGCGACGATCGCTTATCGCGCCATCTGCGGTCGCCCGCCCTTCATGGGCGAGATGGCGGCCGTCCTCGGCGCGCTCATCACGCAAAAGGCCCCGCGCCTCTCGACCTTTGCCCGCCACGTGACCGCCGACCTCGATCGTGTATTCGCCATCGCGCTCGCCAAAGAGCCCGCCGACCGCTTCGAGAATGCGCCCGCGTTCGGCGCCGCGCTGCGCGCGGGCGCGGCGGGCGTCCTCTCCGCCGAGCTCCGCGCCC
>CALKVR010000955.1 GCA_938004815.1 uncultured Polyangiaceae bacterium
GTCGAAGAGGGCCTCGATCCATCGTGCGTGCTGCTCGATCTCACGATGCCGAACCTCGGCGGTCGAGCGACGATGGAGCGCATGCGCAAGACACGCCCCGGGCTCCCTGTCGTCCTGACCAGCGGCCACGACGACACGGGCGCGGGCGCGAGCGCGGGGGCCGAGCCCTTCTTGGCGAAGCCCTTCGGCCCCAAGGAGCTGCGCGAGGCGATAGCGAAGGTGCTGGGGCGGACCGACTAGCCAGGTCGGCGTCGGCATCGGCGTCGAATTCGGCATCGGCATCGACATCGAATTCGGCATGACCATGCCGAGCGGACCGTCTGGCGAACGGGCTGCCTCGGGGCTACGGGCGCGCTGCTCCGAGCGGCGGGCTCACGGGGCGGTGTCGAGGAAGCTCGGTTCCATGCATGGTATGCTAGGCCATGGTCCAGGCGCCCGAAGCCCCTCTCGTGCTGCGCGAGATGACGATCGAGGAGTGGGCCGATCTCGACGAGGACGAGCCCGGCGAGCTCGTCGATGGACGTCTGGAGGAAGAGGAGATGCCGACGTTCCTTCACGAGACTGTCGTCTCTTGGCTGTTGCGCGCGCTTGGCGCGTGGGTGGCCGCGCGCGGCGGTTTCGCGTTCGGCTCCGAAGCCAAGTACGCGGTCGGCGCAAAGCGCGGGCGCAAGCCCGACGTCACGGTCTACTTCGCGGGGCGGCCCCTCCCTGCGCGCGGCGCGTCGGTGGCGCGCACCCCCCCGTCGATCGCGGCCGAGGTGATCTCGACGCGCCCTCGCGACGCGCGCCGCGACCGAATCGACAAGCTGGCGGACTATCGCGCGTTCGGCGTCGATCAGTACTGGCTGATCGAGCCACGCCTCCGCGTCATCGAGATCATCGCGTACGAGGGCGCCACGCGACAGCCCACCATCAAGCTCACGGTCTCGACCGGCAAGCACGAAATCCCCGGTTGCAATGGGTTGGTCCTCGATTTCGACGACCTCTGGGCCGAGGTCGATCGCCTGCCCGACGACGGCTCCGAGGGGGACTGACGACGCTCGAGGGTCGCACCCGGCTTGCCGCTGCTTGCGCGACGGATCGACGAGAGAAGATGCGCCGCTCCACGACGGAGCGGCGCCGCGTCGGGTGATGCTACAAATCCGCGCAGAGATCTGGGTCGGCCGCGCAGGCTTTCATCCAACAATCCTCGAATGCCTCCTGGAGGAGGTCGCATTCATGATGGCCTAGGCAAACGTGCTGGTTGGCATTGGAAATCGAGCAGTAAAGAAGCTCGATGCCCTCTTGGGAACAACCGGTCCGTTCGCCAATTTTAAACTTCTCTTGCGCGCTTCTCAGACACACGTCGTAGTTACAGTTGGGGAGCCGCTCGATGAGCAGGTCACAGGCTTCCTTCGCCGCTGACTCGCGGTCTGGCTGCCCCGTTCCTTGGTAGCCGCCCTCTCCCTGGACAAGCACTTCCCCCTCCTCGACAACAACCTCGGCCCCGCAAGCGAGGCTCGCCATCGCGAGAAGGAGCAATTCTGAGCGCCACATGATCCCTCTAATTTTCGTAGGTGCCGCCCCAGACTTGCGCGCCCGATGCTGTGCGTTCGTCGGTCCAGGCTCCGAACCAGAGAATGTCGGCCTCAGGATCGGGGCAGTCATCCGGATCCATGCACCTTGGTTCCGCGGTGAGCCCCTGTCGGAACTCGCAGCCCGTCGTCACCGTCCAGTACGACGTGCTGCTGGTGTCGACCTGCCACGTGAGCGGATCGCCGCTCTCGTTGCTGTGCGCAGTCCTGATGTGGATGTCGCTGCCGTGCGAGCCGACCTCGCGGTACAACAGGCCGACGAGCCCGTGCTCGTCGAGCGCGTGGAGCGGAAAGAGGCCTTCGTCGTAGACGCGGCCCGGGGAGATGTGCATCACAGGGGCGAACGCGTCGACGCCAGCCCCAGTGGAGTTGGAGTCGAACATGATCTGCCAGCTGTCCGTCGGGTACGGATAGGACGTCCCCAGGCCCAGGGCGAAGTGATCGCGCTTGACGCGAATCATCATGCGATTCTGAGACCCGTTGCGCCTCGGATAGGCCAAGAAGCGGTGCATGCGGCCGTAGTCCATGTCACCGAGATCGTTGAAGCCGAGCTGCGGTGTGGGAAGCGCCACGTTCGGGCCGTCCTGCGTGCTGGCGTGGTTGCTGTCTGCGACGCAGAACCGATACCGCGTATCGCGGTCCACCTCGGTTTTGCCGGCGCCGCCTAGCTAGCGAGCCGCTGCAAGGTTCGTTCAAGCAGCTGAATGCGCCCCCGTTGGTGCTGACCGCGTGGTACCAAACCACCCGTGTCGAGGCGGTGGAAGGGCACGTGGGGATCGCCGTCTGCGCTTCAGCCCATGCGATCTCGACGATTTGGTCGCCGTTCACGTCGGTGCGCGCGGCGACAGTTGCGAACGACGGCGTCGTGAACTGGTTCGGGATGAAGTCCAGCATCCGCGGCTCCTGGACGAGCGAGATGGAGCCGTTCGCGCCGACGTTGACGGCGGCGAGCCACCACCCGTCGTACTCGCCGATGGGCGGGATCACGGCGGGGAATTCTACGCCGTCACTCTCCCAGATCACGTACAGGGTGACGGCGCTGTCGCTCGGCTGCTCTCCGAAGCGAGCCCGTTCGACATTGAGGGCCATGTCGATGCTCCCGCGGCGGACAAAAGAGATCTCGCTCGTCGTAGCTGATCGTTTCGTCGGCTACAGGCCGGTCACCGACAAATCGATCGGCGAGCGAATGCGCACACGCCCTGCCACCAGCGGCCCCTACCGGCCGATGAGCCCGGTGAGCAGCGCCACCAGCCTGCTCGCCAGGGCCCCGCACCGGTCCGCCGCCGCCTGGCTCGCGGCGCCGATACACGCCGCCAGCTCCAGCGCCGCTGCGGCCTCGCCCGCCTCACCGCGGGCGATGGCGTACGCCCGCGCCTTGTCCGCCCGCGTCACGCGGCCCGCACCCTCGGCGACGTTGAGAGCCGCGCTCTTCGCCGCCCGCATCGCCTGATCACGAAGCCCGGCGTCCCGAATGCCGGCCCGATGCACCGCTCGAAGCAGCTCCACCGCGACCGCGTAGGCCACGAGCCGGTTGTGGGGAAGGGATGGGGAGAGGGCTCGGGGTTTGTCGCTCATGCCCCCCACTGCGAGAAAAGCATGACAGTGCCGTCACCATGACCTTTGCCAGTCTTGGCGCAACCCTTCAGCGGCACTGGCAGGCTTTTCTCGCGTCAAGGGGCGTGAGTGACAAGCCCCGAGCCCGACCCAGCCGACACCGACATCGGCA
>CALKVR010000956.1 GCA_938004815.1 uncultured Polyangiaceae bacterium
AGCGAGTAGACGTCGGCGCGGCCGTCGACCGGCTCGCCGCGCGCCTGCTCGGGCGCCATGAAGTGCGGCGTGCCGAGGATGGCGCCGCGGTCCTCGGCGAGATCGTGGTCGGGCATCTTCACCACGCCGAAGTCGATGAGCTTGACGTTGGTGCCCTTGCCCTGGATGAGGAAGATGTTGCCGAGCTTCAGGTCGCGGTGAACGATGCCGCGCGCGTGGACGGCGGCCATCGCCTGGGCCGACCGCCGGATGACCTCGACCGCGTCGCGCATGCCGAGCGGCGTGTGGCGCTGCCGTTGGCTCAGATCTTCGCCGTCCAGCCACTCCATCGCGTAAAACGGCCGGCCGTCGGGGAGCGAGCCGTGCGCGATGTACTCGACGATGTTGGGGTGTCTCAGATCGGCGATGACGCCGATCTCTCGCTGGAAGCGGGCCCGCTCGACCTCGCTCGCGCTCGAGCGCAGGACCTTGACCGCGACTTGCTGGTTGGTCTCGCGGTCGAACGCGCGAAACACGTCGCCCATACCGCCCCCGCCGGCGCGGTCCTGGAGCACGAACCGATCGGTCCGCTGATCGAGCTCCGGCAACACCGCCACGCACGTGAGCCTACCGCAAAACACCAGGGTCGTCGCTGTGCGCGATGGGGCGAGGGCCCGGTGGATCGAGCGTCACCGGGGCCCACGGCGCGTCCCTCCTGATACCTTGGCCGACGATGGGCCTGATCGCGCGCGCGCTCGCGGCTGCTCTCTTGGTCGGCTGCTTCGAGGAGGAGCGCACATGCTACCCCGGTGACTATGTCGCATGTGGGTGTGACTCCGGCGAGCCGGGTTACGCGCAATGCGATCCCTCCGGCGACGCGTACGGGGCGTGCGGCTTTTGCGGCACCACCCCGGGCGCGAGCCAGACGCCGGGATCGGGCGGTGGCGGCGGTGGCGGTCTCGCGGGCTTTCTCGAGCCGTGCAGCGTGAACGAGGCGTGCGCCTCGGCGATCTGCCACGAGTACCCGGCCAAGGGGACATTCTGCACCCAATCGTGCGACGACCCCTCGGACTGTCCGCCGCCGTCGTCGGGGTGCAACATGATGGGGATCTGCAAGGCACCGTGAGGCTCTCGGCGCCGCTCCTCGCGCTCGCCGTCTGGGCCGCCGCGCCGGTCGCGCGCGCGCAGGGGGCGGCTGCGGGCGAAGAGGCCGTCGAGCCCGAGGCCGAGCGCGAGCCGATCGAGGTTCGCGTCGTCGGGGATCGCGCCGACGAGATCCAGCGCATCCCAGGCTCGTTCACGACGATCAAGAACGAAGAGATCGAACGCGCCCGCCCGACCGACGCCGCCGAAATGCTGCGCCGTGTGCCGGGGGTGCTCGTGCGCCAAGACACCTCGGGCGGCTTGCGGCTCGACATCGGCATCCGCGGGCTCGATCCGGGGCGCAGCCGGCGCTTGCTCGTCCTCGAAGACGGCATGCCCCTCGCCATCAACCCCTACGCCGAGCCCGACCTCTACTTCGTGCCGCAGATCGAGCGCTACGCGCGGGTCGAGGTGGTCAAGGGCAGCGGCAGCATCCTCTTCGGGCCGCAGACGATCGGCGGCGTCGTCAACTTCTCCACCCACGAGCCTCCCGACCGCCTCCTGAGCCGCGTCTCGATCGACGCCGGCGAGCACGGCTACGTCCGCACCCTCGGCCGCTTCGGGGCCGGCATCCCGGTGGGGGCCGACGCCGACCCCGTGCGCGTCCTCGGCCAGATCGTGATGAAACGCGCCGACGGGGCGCGGGCTCAGCCGTTCGTAGATCATGACGGAATGGTCAAGATCGCGTTCCCGACCGGCTCGCAGGGGAGCGCGACGGTCAAGCTCGCGGCCCACCGCACCGAGACCACCAGCGAGGACGTCGGGCTGACCCGTGAGATGTTCGACGCCGACCCCCGGCGCCCCGCCCTCTCGCCCGAGAGCCAAGCGTTCTTGAACCGGCTCGATGCTTCGTTCACCCAGGAGCAGCGGCTCAGCCCCGAGGTCTCGCTGAAGACGCTCGTCTACGCGTCGCTCACCGACCGCGTCTGGACGCGCCAGCGATACGACCGCATCCCATCCCCGGGGGCGCGCTACGAGCGCATCGTGGGTGACGTGGATATCCCCCTCGGCGCGCTCTACTTCCGCGACGCCGCGCGCGTGCTCGACCGCACCTACTGGGTCGTAGGCCTCGAGCCGCGCGTGACGGCAAAGGTCGTCACGGGCCCGATCGGGCACACGATCGACGGCGGCGTGCGGGTGCTCGGCGAGGGCGCGAGCCTCGACGAGCGCGACGCCGATCGCAAGGGCGCGACCGACGGCACGCTGGCCGCGTCTGAGGGCCACCGAACGGTCGCGTTCGCCGCCTACCTGCAGGACCGCATCGCCGTCATCGACGAGCTGGTCGTCACCCCGGGGTTGCGCCTCGAGCACGCGACCTACGATCGCGACATCGCGCTCGCCGCCACGACGGCCGCTTCGAGCGGCTCGAGCGGCACGACCGCGCTCGTTCCCGGGATCGGGTTGACGGCGGGCATCCCCGACGTCCACGCTTTCGCAGGGATGCACGTCGGCTTCGCGCCGCCGCGCGTGACCACCGCGATATCGGATCAGGGGCAGACCCAGGAGCTCGACGCCGAGCGGAGCACCAACTGGGAGGTGGGGCTACGCGCCCGACCGATCGCCTGGCAGCGCCTCGAGGTGACGGGGTTCTTGCAGCGCTTCGCCAACCAGATCGTCCCCAACACCGCCCCGGGTGGGGTCACCGAGCTCATCAACGGCGGGGCGACGCAGAGCCTGGGCGGCGAGGTCGGCATCGAGACGGCGCTCGGCGACGCGTTCGAGCTCGGGCACGCGATCGACTACGGCCTGCGCGGCGGGCTCTTGCGCGCCACGTTCGAAGACGGCGATCTCGCCGGGCACGCGCTGCCCTACGCGCCCGTCTTCACCCTCTCGACCACGCTCGACTTCGACTTCAGCTTCGGGTTCGGCTTCGGGGCGGCCCTCACGTACGTCGGCGCCCACTACGCCGACGACCAGAACACGCTCCTCCCCGACGCGAGCGGCAGGGTGGGGGAGGTTCCGGGCTACGCGCTCCTCGACGTGGGCATCCGTTACAAGAACGACGCGACGGGGCTCGGCACCAGCCTGCAGGCCAAGAACATCCTCGATGACATCGTCGTCATCGCTCGGCGGCCCGAGGGGATCCACACCACCGGTTTTCGGCAGGTGGTGGCGAGCCTCTGGTGGGACATTCGCGACTGATCGTCGGCCGGGCGCCGATGTGCGCACGGGTGGTCGAGCGGCGTGGGCTGCCCAGGGCCACGGTCGACCCGCCTGGATCGGCGTTGCCACACGCGGCGGCGGGAAGCCGGATTTCGGCGGAGTTTCGACGTGAATGCGCGCTGGCACGAAGCTTGTTCATCGCCGCGCCGTGCGCGCCGCCCACCTCCTCCTGGCTCTGTTCTTCGTCTCGTGTAGCCCGGGAGGCACCGACCCCGAGACGACCGAGGACACCGAGTCCGACGACGACGCCCTCAGCGCCGGCAAGAACGGCGGCGCGTGCATCGAGAGCCCCTACAACTGCAAGCTCCGCGTCCAGGGCGGCAACGTCGTCGAGAACGCGCAGGACGGCCTCTGGGGCATCGACGACGGGATGATGGTCGACGGCAACGGCGACGCGATGGCGCCGTGCACGTGGGATCACCTGCGCTTCAACTACGGCCAGACCCGCCATATGAACGGCAAGACGTACGTCTACGCGCGGAGCTGCTCCAACGCGAGCTCTGGCTGGTTCCCGATCGGCAACGTCAAGAGCGAGAGCATCCTTCGGGATCGCGTCGGCGAGGTGAACGCCAAAGACACCGGCGGCGAGCGCCTCGGCTGCTACCGCATCAAGAGCTCGCACAAGCCCAGCCTCGTCGAGAAGAAGGTCGTCTACGACGCCCAGGGCGACTTCGAGCGCGCCGGCGACTACCTCCCCCTGCCGCGCAAGAACGGCACCCGGTACGCGAACCTCGCCTTCAACGTGCCCGGCTTCGCCCTCGGCGGCCCTGCGATCGACATCTTCCCGGCTGGCACCAAGTTCCAGCGCGTCGACGTCCCCACCGACACGGGCCAGCCCTCGATCGACATCCCCCTCTGGGTCAAAGCCTCCGCCGGCCGCTACCGCAAACAGAGCGGCACGATGAAGTTCATCTACGGCTACGTGAAGACCAAGCCCGGCCACAAACGCTTCGGCTGGATGACGGTCGAGGCGCTCGTCGCCGACAGCGGCTGCCCCTGAGCGCTGCGCGCCCCATGGTTGCCCGCGGTCGCATCCCGCGGTTGCGTCCGCGGTAGCGTCCGCTGGTCGGCGCGGCTGCACCCCGCGCTCGGGTTCGAGGACACAAGTCGCGTTCGCTCAGGACACCCGTCGGTCTCGTCCGGCGCTGGATCCGGCGTACGGTCCGGCGCCGACGTCCTCGCGATTTTTCCCGCAGGAGCCCGTTGCTCGCATCGGCTGCGGACGCAGGTGCGGACGATCCGGCGGACACTGCGGCGAAATGTCCTGAGCATCCTCGCGTTGTGTCCGCGCCCACGCGCACCAGCACCACGACCCTGCGCCTCGGATCGGGGCGCGACCCCACGGTCGAGCGCCCGCGCACATGGCTGCTCCGCGACGGCTGGCGGCGCAACGGTCTGCTCGGTGCTCGCGATGCCGCAGTCGCCATGCGGTGGTAAGACGAAGGCGTGCAGCAGATGGCCCTCGCCGCCTCCATCCTCTGCGTCGCCCTCGCGGCCGCCTGCACCGATCCGGTTTCGAGCCGCGCGCCGAGCTCCGCCGCGCCGACGTCATCCGCTCCGGCGGCGGTCGCGCCAGCGGGGTCGTCGTCGGCCAGCTCCTCGGCGAAGCCGGCGCCATCCGGGTCTGCAGACCCGCTCGCTGGGTACCTCCTCTACGAGGACGCTGCCGGTGGCTACTCGATCATGCTCCCCGCCAAACCGTCGCCGCCGATCGAGACCCCCGTCGAGCGGAACGGAAACCAGGTGATCGAGCACACCGTGCCGCTCCGCATCGGCACCTCGGCCTATTCGATCAGCTACGCCGACGGCGCCCTCGGGCCCGAGCTCACCGAGCCGGGTCAGAAACAGCACCTCCAGGGCGTGCTCGCCCAGGCATTCCGAGACCTCGGCGCCACGCTCGAGGCCACCGTCGACGCCTCCGCCGGCGATCTCGCGGGCCTCGAGGGCCGCGGCACCCACCCCACCCAGGGCAAGGTGCGCGTCCGCGTCTTCGAGCGCCGCACCAAGACCAACGTTCGCCAGTACAGAATCGTCATCATGGGCGACCAGCCCGACGACGTCGCCGCCGCCGTCCTCGGGTCCTTCAAGCTCATGAAGTAGCCGGCCGTTCGGCCCTCCGTCAGGCGCTCGGGCCCCCGAACGTCCGAGTCCCTTGCGCGCCGGGCCCCCTGCCGGTAGAACGCGCGGCAGTTCCGGTCCCCATCGTCTAGCCCGGCCCAGGACTCAGCCCTTTCAAGGCTGCTACGCGGGTTCGAATCCCGCTGGGGACGCCGCTGTGAGAGCGCGCTTCGCGCGCTTCACCATGCCAGCGCTCTTCAACTCCGCTTCGCTCCGTCGGACCTCCCTGTACTCCGTCCACTTCGTGGACTCCGTACAGTCCGGTTCGGGCGCTGCGTGGACTCCGCCCACTTCGCTTCGGACTCGCTGCGCTCGTCCGGCTTCGTGGACTCCGTCCACTCGGCTCGAATCCCGCTGGGGACGCCGAGCGCGGCGGGTCGAGACCGCGCGCGTTCGGATGCTACGCTTCGTCGACCGTGGACAAGGGTGTCGAGATGTTCGTGTCGGTGATGGTCGGGCTGGTCGGCTCGGCGATCCTGCTCTACGGCCGGCGGCAGAGCCGCTTTCCGCACATGGCGAGCGGTGTGCTGATGATCGCGCTCACGGTGGCCCTGTCGAACGGTTGGGCCGTCTTGGGGGTCGGGGTCGGCGTGCCGGTGCTGCTAGCGATCGCGGTGAAGCTGGGGTTGTGATCCGCCGACGAGCGCCGCTCGGCGGTCGATCGATCGGGCAGGACCCCCGTCGTGGTGCTCCGCGTCGCTCTGGCTGACCGAGGGCAGGAGCGCGAACGCGAGCGGTCCGATGCTGATAGACTCGGTCGATGCCGACACAACGCCGCATCGCAGCATCCGTGCTGTTCTC
>CALKVR010000957.1 GCA_938004815.1 uncultured Polyangiaceae bacterium
ACGGCGGGGAGCCCATCGGCATCGGCCTGCTCGGGTGCGGCGTCGTGGGCGGCGGCGTCCTGAAGCTGCTCGAGGCGAACCGAGACGCGTTCTCGGCGCGCGTCGGGGTCCCGCTCACCGTTCGGCGCGTGCTGGTGAAGGACTCCGAGAAGCGCCGGGTCGGCGCGCTCGATCGTTCGCTCCTGACCACGAACCCCGACGACGTGCTCGGCGACCCGCAGATCGAGGTCGTCGTCGAAGTGATGGGCGGCGAGGAGCCGACGGGCACGTACGTCGAGCGCGCGCTCGCTTCGGGGCGGTGCGTCGTGACGGCCAACAAAGCCCTGCTCGCGGCGCGCGGGCCGGCCCTGCTCGACCTCGCCGACGAGCGCCGCGTCGACCTCGCGTTCGAGGCGGCCGTGGGGGGCGGTATCCCGATCGTGCGCACGCTCCGCGACGCGTTCGCGAGCGACGACGTGACCGAGATGGCCGGCATCCTCAACGGGACCTGCAACTACGTCCTCACGAGCATGATCGAAGAGGGCGCGACCTACGCCCAGGCGCTCTCCGCCGCCCAAGAGAAGGGCTACGCCGAGGCCGACCCCACCCTCGACACCGGGGGCTTCGACGCCGCGCACAAGTTGGTCGTCCTGGCGATGCTCGCGTTCGGCGCCCGCCCGCCCCATGACGGGATGGTCATCGAAGGCATCGACGGCCTCTCGCGGCAAGACGTCGAATGCGCGGCGCGCTTCGGCTACACCGTCAAGCACCTCGTGATCGGCCGCGACCACGGGCACGCCGTCGAGCTGCGGGCCCACCCGGCGCTGGTTCGGCGCACGAGCGTGCTCGGGAGCGTCTCTGGTGTGCTGAACGCGATCAAGCTGGAGGGCCGCGCGCTCGGCCCGTGCTTTCTCTCTGGCCGCGGGGCGGGCGACATGCCGACCGCGGTGAGCGTGGTCGCCGATCTCTTGGACGTCGCGCGGTCGCTCGTCGCCGGTGTGCCCGGGCTCGTCACCGGTGGTCGCCGCCTGGTCAAGCGACCGCTCTTGCCGCCCGCCGAGGCGATCATGCGCCACTACTTGCGTCTCCGCGTTCGCGACGAGCCCGGGGTGATGGCGCGGGTCGCCGGCGCTCTCGGCGACGCCGGCGTCAGCCTCTCGCAGATCGAGCAGGCAGAGGGGAGCGGCGGCGAGGCCGACATCGTGCTCCTGACCCACCGGGCCACCGACGGCGCCGTCGCGCGCGCGCAGGCCGCGATGCGGAGCGGCGCCGATCTCGTCAAGGGGGCGGTCCACCTCCGGATCGAGGAGCTCTGAGCGTTGCCGCGGGAGCTGCCGCTCGGCGTATTCGACTCGGGGCTCGGTGGGCTCACCGTCGTGCGCGCGCTGCGTGAGGCGTGCCCGAACGAGAGCATCCTCTACCTGGGCGACACGGCGCGCGTGCCCTACGGCGCTCGCTCGGCCGAGACCGTGATCAAGTACGCCATCGGGTGCGCCCGGCTCCTCGTCGCGCGGGGTGTGAAGGCGATCGTCGTCGCGTGCAACACCGTCAGCGCGGTCGCGCTCGACGCCCTGCGCGTCGAGCTCGACATCCCCGTGCTGGGCGTCATCGTCCCGGGAGCGCGCGCGGTCGTGCGAGCGGCCGGCGGCGGGACGATTGGTGTGCTCGCGACCGCGGGGACGATCGCCTCGGGCGCGTATCCACGCGCCGTCGCGTCGCTCTCCACCCGGGCCGAGGTGATCGGCCAGAGCGCGCCGCTCTTGGTGCCGCTCGCCGAAGAGGGCTGGACCGAAGGCGACGTGCCGCGATTGGCCGCGCGCCGCTATTTGGAGCCCCTCATCACGCGCGGCGCGCGCGCCATCGTGCTCGGGTGCACACACTACCCGCTGCTCTACGACGTGATCGCGGCCGAGGCCGAGGCGCTCGCGGGGCGACCCGTTCCCGTCGTCGACAGCGCGCACGCGACCGCCGAGGATGTCGTCACGTTCCTGCGCGAGCGCGATCTCGCCTCGGCGCGGAGCGAGCCCGGCGGCCTCGAGCTCCTCGTCACCGATCTGCCCGCGAGCTTCGCCGCCGTGGCGTCACGGTTCTTGGGCCACGACGTGGACGAGGTCGCGCTCGTGGATCTGAACCAGCGAGCCCCGGGCTGATCCGGGCGCGGCTCACCGGTCACATGCAGCCGCAGTAGACCTCGCCGTAGATGACACAGAAGTCATCCCACTGGACCGTGCAGCAGGCGGTGTCG
>CALKVR010000958.1 GCA_938004815.1 uncultured Polyangiaceae bacterium
ACAAACCCCGAGCCCTCTCCCCATCCCTTCCCCTCTCCCCATCCCTTCCCTTTTCCCTCTCCCTTCCCCATCACCGGTTGGTGGCCTACTCGGTGGCGGTGGAGCTGCTCCGCGCGGTGCACGGGGCCGGGATTCGGGATTCCGCGCTGAGGGATCAGGCGATGCGGGCGGCGAAGAGCGCGTGCTTGAACATCGCAGAGGGCGCGGGCAGGGTGAGCAGGCCGGACAAGGCGCGGGCGTACGGCATCGCGCGCGGAGAGGCGGGTGAAGCCGCCGCGGCGGTGGAGCTGGCGGCCTGCATCGGAGCCGCGAGTCAGGCCACGGCCGACCGGTGCGGGGCGCTGGCGAGCAGGTTGGTGGCTCTGCTCACCGGGCTCATCGGCCGGTAGTCGCTCCTGGATCAGCCGGGTGAGCGAGATGGGCAAGGTTTTAAGTACGGTATTGTCATTTTTCCATCGCGGGCGGATCGGCACACTTCCCCTCCCCTTCCCTTCTCCCAACCGTTCCCTCTCTCCTTCCTTCCCCTGCCGATCGCCTACCGAGTTGCGGTACCCTCCGTGGCTCGATGCGGTGGATTGCCTCTTGCCTGGTCGCGGCCGCGCTTTTCTTGGGCGCGGCCACGGCGATGATCCGCCGATGACGCGGCGGTGACGTTCGAAGCGGCCAAGAAGCTCTACGAGGCAAAGAGCTACGCAAAGGCGCTCACGCTGTTTCAGGACGCCTACGGGACCAGCAAGAGCCCGAACGCTCGGTTCTTCGTCGCCCGCTCGCTCCGCGAGCTCGGCCGGACCCCCGAGGCGTACGACGAGATGGCCGCGACGGTACGCGAGGCCACCGCGCTGGCGGCCTCGGAGAAAAAGTACGTGCCGACGCGCGACTCCGCGGCCGCCGAGCTCGCGCTCCTCGAGGCCAAGGTCGGGCGCGTGGTGGTGGTGGTGCCGGACGAGCCGGGGCTCGTGGTGGTGGTGAACGGCAGGGCGATCGACAAGACGAGGCTGAGCGAGGTCGTGGCCGTCGCCCCCGGGGCCGTCGGCATCGAGGCGCGCGCGACCGGCAAAGCACCGGTGAAACGAGAAGAGAAGATCGCGGCCGGTCAGCTCAAGACGGTGTCGATCGCGTTCGCCGACGCGCCTCCGCAGCGAGGCGAGGGCGACGGCGATCCCGAGGTCGAGCAGCCGAAGACCGAAGGCGACGCCGAGGTCTCGAGCGACACGAACCTGGTGAGCGGGTTCAAGGGCCTCGACGGCCTGCGCGTCCACCTGGGCATGACGGTCGTGGGCGGGCCGAACATCTACATCCCCGGCAGCGTGTCGCAGTCTTACGGCGCCACCAACGCAGTGGTCGGCAGCTTTCTCTTCGGGATCCAAGGCGGCCTGCTCTACGACCGCTTCGACCTCCGTCTCGAGATCTCGCCGGCGACGTGGATGCCGGACACGCGCATCATCGACGCGCCGGTCTTCCAGACCAACTTGGCGGCCGGTGCTCACCTGGCGCTGGCTGGGCCCATCAACTGGGTGCTCCGGGGCGGCGTCGGTCTGGCGGTGCCGGTCCAATCGGGCGTCACGCTGTTCGTGGCGCGGGCGGACCTCATCGCGTTCTCGGCGCTCGTCGGGCCGGTGCTCGTGGAGCTCGACACCCCGACGTTCCGGGTCGTGACCGATTTCAAAGACGTGACGTTGGATCCGTTCTTCGGAACCCAGCTCAGCCTGATGCTCGACGATCTGTGAATGGGCCTCAAAGCCCCTTGGGATCGTAGCCGGGGCCGACGTGGCTGGTCGGCGGCGGCGCGGCGACCGGCTTGCCCGCACCGGGCAGCGGCGGAGCCGCTGGCGCCACTGCCGAGGCGCTCACGGAGGCGGTCGGAGCCGGCGTCGCGACGCTGCTGCTCGCGACGGGCGACGGGGTGACGGTCGGCGGTGCCTCCGCGCTCGGAGCTGCCGTCGCGGTCGTCGTCGTCGTCTCGTCGGCCGGCGCCGCGGGCGAGAGAGAAGGCGCGTCGGCTGGGCGACGGAAAAGGTAGAACGCGCCCACTGTCGTGGCTGCTACGCCCAGCGCCGCGGCCAGGTAGAGCGACGTGCGGGAGTGCTTCGGGATCACCACCGGGCCGGTCGCGGTGACGACGCTTCGGGTCGTCGTGCCCTCGACGACGGTCGCGGCCCGGTTGATCTCTGGAACCGTCGCGCGCTCGGCGGCCGGGCTCTTCGCGACCTCCGTCTCGCGTGCATCCTGGGGATCCGCCGGCGCCGGCCCCCCGAGCGAGAGAGCCGGCGCGGCCGGCAGCGACCCCGTGATCGCACCAGGGCGACTGCTAACGCTCTTCGGAAGCGAGGCGAGGAAAGAAGCGACTCGACGCGCGCTCGCGATCTCGACCCCGGCCCCGCGCGCCGTCTCCTCGATGGCATCGGCGAACGCGGCGGCGCTCTCGGGGCGGTCTTCTTTGAACGGCTCGAGCGCCTGCATGCACAGGCTCGAGATCGCCGCGGGTACGCTCGGCTCGACATCGGCGGGCGTCTGCTTCACGCCGCCCATGATCATGTGCACGAGCGCCGCGTCGCTCATCGCCTCGAACAGCCGTCTCCCGGTCAGGGCCTCCCAGAAGGCGACCCCGGCGCCGTAGACATCGGCGCGCAGATCGAGCTCTTCGTTCCGGAGCTGCTCGGGGGGCATGTACGCGATCTTGCCTTTGACCTGGCCGCCGCGCGTGCTCGTGATGCGCGCCTCGGCGCGCGCGACGCCGAAGTCGGTGATCCGGGTGATGCCGTCCTTGCCGACCAGGATGTTCTGCGGCGAGACGTCACGGTGCACCAGGTGAAGCAGCGCCCCATCGGGGCCCGTGAGCTCGTGCGCAGCGTGTAGCCCGCTGAGCGTGTCGATGAAGATCCGGAGCGTTACGTCGATGGGGAGCTTCTGCCCGAGGTCGGCGAGCTTCTTGCGGAGCTGAAACAGCGACGGCCCGTCGACGAAGTCCATCACCAAGAAGAGCTGATCCTGCGGCGTCCTCTGGATGTCGATCACCGCGACCACGTTCGGGTGGCGGATGCGCGCGGCGAGCCGGGCCTCGTCCAGGAACATCGACCGGAAGTCGGGCTCGGACGCGACGTGCTCGTGCATCACCTTGATGGCGACGAGCCGCTCGAAACCGCCCTCACCCATCGCCCGCCCGAGGTACACCGTCGCCATCCCGCCTGCCGCGAGGCGCTCGGTGGTCTCGTAGCGGCCCAGGCGTAGACCCACAGACTGAATCGTAGCCTAAGCTCAGCTAGGGCCGAGCCGGAATGAAGCTCATCGCCCGCTCCGCCAGCGCGGTGATCGTGAGCGATGGGTTCACGCCCGGGTTGGCCGAGACCGCGCTGCCGTCGATGACATAGAGGTCGTCGTACCCGAAAACCCGGTGCGAGGCGTCGATGACGCCCGTCGAGGCGTCCTTGCCCATGCACGCGCCACCGAGGATGTGGGCGGTGCTCGGGACGCCGAGGACGGTCTCGGTGAGGAGGGTCGCAGCGACGCCGCCGACCTTGTCGGCGAAGCGGTTCGCGAGCTCGAGGGCCTCGGGCATGTCGGAGCGCGGGCGGTTCGCGGGGTCGTCGAGGTGGGTGACCATGCCGCGCCGAAAGCCGGTGTAGACGCTGCGGCCGAGCTTCATCGTGAGGGTGCCCTCGAGCGTCCGCATGTAGAGGAGCACCTGGCTCTCGCGCGCGAAGTCCTTGACCGCGTAGGCGCGCAGCCAATCGATCGGGTGGCGGGCCACGCCGCGCGCGGCGCCGGCGAGCCGCGAGAAGACGTTCGTGCCCGAGGTCTGGGGCAGGACCATCGTCCGAAAAAAGCCCGACCCGGGGCCATAGCGGACCGGCTCGATGTGGCTGTGCTCGTCGGTGTGGAGGATCGATGTAATGGCGACGCCGCGCGAGAAGTCTTCTTTTCCGCCGGGGACGATGATGCCGCATAGGGCCTCGCTGTTCGTGCGGACCGACTCTCCGACGCGGGCCGAGAGCGCGGGCAGCGCGGCGGCGTCCTCGCGGAGCGAGAGGAGGAGCGGGATCGTGCCCATGACGCCGCCGGCGAAGATCACCTTGCGCGCCGTCACGGGGGCGCGGGCGCCGCCGAACGTGCCGCGGAGCTCGACGCGGTAGCCGCCGCCCTCTTGCGGGCGGACGCTCGTGACCTCGGTCTCGGCCAGGACACGCGCGCCACGCTTCTCGGCCAGGTAGAGGTAGTTCTTGTCGAGGGTGTTCTTGGCCCCGACGCGGCAGCCCGTCATGCACGCGCCGCAGAAGGTGCAGCCGACGCGGTCGGGCCCCTCGCCGCCGAAGAACGGATCGCTCGCCTTGGCGCCGGGCTTGCCGAAGTAGACGGCGACGTCGGTCGGGTGAAAGTGGTCCTCGCGCCCGATGTCGCGCGCGATCTCGCGCAGCACCTCGTCGCCGCGGGTCATCAGCGGGTTGCGAGCGGCGCCGAGCATCCGGCGCGCGGTGTCGTAATGGGGAGCGAGCTCGCGCTTCCAGTCGCCGAGCCCCGACCACGACGCCGACTGAAAGAAGACGTCTTTCGGCGTCGGCAAGGTGTTGGCGTAGGTGAGCGAGCCGCCGCCGACGCCGACGCCGTGAAGCACGGTGACGTGCTCGAGGAACGACATCTGAAAGATGCCGCGCAGCCCGACCTCGGGGCGCCACATCCACCGCTTGAGGTCCCAGTTGTTCTTGGGAAAGTCCTCGGGGGCGAAGCGCTTGCCCTTCTCGATGACGAGGACCCGGTAGCCCTTCTCGGAGAGGCGCAGCGCCGAGACGCTGCCCCCGAACCCGCTGCCGATGACGATGGCGTCGAAGTCCATCAGCTCGCTCCGGTGGCGCTGCGGCGCACGACCTCGAAGCGGATGCCGGCAGCCC
>CALKVR010000959.1 GCA_938004815.1 uncultured Polyangiaceae bacterium
GAGCAATGCGGGGCGCTGGCGAGCAGGCTGGTCGCCCTGCTCACCGGGCTCATCGGCCGGTAGCGGCCACGCGGCGCTCGCGCTGCGACACGAGGACGTGCTCGGTCAGGTGCTAGAAGCATGCGGGAAAGCGTACCAGCCGTGCGACGTGTCGACCGGCGGATCAGCAGGTCGGCCGGCGCGAGCGGCCTCGGTCGGAGCGCGCTTGACCGGACGCAACCGGGCGGATGCAATCTTGAGGATGACGGTTCCGTCCATTGTTGCGACCGCGGCGGGAGCGAGTCGCGAATGGGGCGCTCGTTTCCGGCAAGTTTGCGCGGTCCTCCTGACCGTCCGGCAGAGCGGCGGACGCAACCGCGAATCTCGGTCGGATCAGCGGTCGCAACTGCCGCGATCAGGAGCTAAACCATCACGTTGCGTCCGCGCCCCGCCCTTCTGGTCGCAACTCCGGACGGAACGTGCGCGGTCGTAGCGCGCGTATGTCGCGGCCCCCGCGCGGTGCGTGAATCAACCGGCGGCGTGCGCGTCGAGCTTGCGAAGCAGCTTTGCCGGTTCGCCGCGACGCGCTGGCTAACGACCGGTCGCGCGACTGACGGCGATGAACACGTAGAGGCCGTACCCGAGGATGGCGACGGTGCTCAGCAGCGTGCTCGTGAGCGCGATCCAAAACGCCGACTTGGCGGTGGAGAGGTCGGCGGGGTTGGCCTCGCCGCGCTCGATCGCGCGGATCGCCCGGCGCGCGAGGATCATGGCCGGGATCGCGACGAGGGGCCCGCAGGTGACCCAGCTCAGCGCCGCGAGGAGCAGCGCGGTCGTGGCCGCCCCGCCCGTCTGGGGGGGCGGTGCCTGCGGACGCCAACCGGGAAGCGGCCCCCAGCCCTGCTGCGTGGGCGGCGCATAGGGGTTCGGCGGCTGCTGTCCGGGCTGCGTCATCGCCCACCAGGGTACACCGAGTCGCTCGCGACGCAGCCATGACAGCGCGACACGGGTAGCATCCCGGGCGTGAACTTCATCCGCGAGAAGCTCTCGTCCATCGGCGTGTTCCTCGTCCTCGCCGGCATCATCTCGAGCGTGATCCAGCTGATCGGCTACGAGCTGCGGATCTTCCGCGCGCTCAACGAAGCTTCACCCGTCGTCGCCTGGGGTGTCCGGCTGGGGTGCATCGGTGTCGGCGCCGTCCTCTTCATGCTCGGCCCCAACAAGGAGGCCGAGTCCGGACCGCCCGCGCCGACGCTGCAGGATCTCGCCCAGGACCCTCGGGTGCAGTGGCTCCTCGCGTGGGCTTACCAGAACCTCGGTGCCGCGCTCACGCCGCAGCCGGGCGGTGCGCGCATCGCCCACGTGGCCTTTTGGAACGCCCAGAGCCTGCCGGCCGAGCACCACGACCCCGCCGTCGCCAAGACCGTGCTCTACGTCGATGGCTACCAGAGCGCGCGTTGGGTGGTGGTCGGCGATCTGGCGACGCGGACGGCGCAGCTCCACCCGTGCGCGCCGGACGCTTGGGCGTACAACGTGCCCGGCTGACCCGAGCTACCGCTCCGAGGCTGCACGCGGGCTCGTCTCACGCCGCGCGAGCGCCGGGGTTCCGGCAGGATCGGCGGCGCACCGGAACCCGAGGCGGACGTTGCTGCGGTATTCCTCGGGGTAGTGGTGGCTCCAGCTGATCCGAGAGTTCCACGGATTGCCGCTGCCCCAACAGCCGCCCTTGCCCTTGCGCTCGTTCGGTCGCACGTCCTTGGCCCCGGGGGGAGGCTCGTACTTGTCTGCCGTCCACTCCCACACGTTGCCGACGATGTCGTGAACGCCGTACGGGCTCACGCCCTTGGGCTTCGAGCCGACCGGGTACGTCGTCTGATCGCCGCAGCCGCGCGCCGTCGCCTTACCCTCCTCGTTCGTGACCGCGTACTCGCAACTGATCATTTCGTCGCCCCACGGGTACGCCCGCTTGTCGGTCCCGCGTGCTGCCTTTTCCCACTCGGCCTCGGTGGGCAGGCGCTTGTCCGACCATCTGCAAAAGGCATCGGCCTGCGTCCAGCTCACGCAGTTCAGCGGGTGATCCTCTTTGCCAGGCTTGCCCCAGTTGCAGTAGCGCCATTCGTCGTCCTTCCAACCCTCGAAGCCGCCGAGCTTGGTCGCGTCGCAGGCGCCCGCCTCCACACATCGCGCGTAGTCACGGACGGTGACCTCGTAGCGATCGATGAGGTAGTCGTCGAGGTGGACTTGGGCGAACGAACGGTCCTCGGTTCGACAGAAGATGTCGCTCCGCTTGTCGCAGCCCGTCCAATAGTTGCCAGCCGGTACGAGGACCATGCCGGGGCGGTCGGCCACGTGGCCCGAAGGCGTGAGCGCGGCGCTCGACGAGATCGGGGCGACAGCCCGCGCGTGGCCGAGGGTGCCCGTCGATGTTGGCGCACTCGGCGCCGCCCCACACCCCACCGCGACGGCTCCGACAGCGACGGTCGCGAGCACGAGCCCCGGTCTCGGCCGGGAGCGTTCTTCGAGAAGCATGAGCTGCTTACGCCGCGCCGTGGGGGGCTGTTCCCACGCGCACGACCGCCATGCTTGCGCCGCGAGCAGCGCCGGGTGCATGCTCGGGACCGTGCGCAGCCGGCAGCCGACCAAGATCAGCGATCCGGCGGTGTTCCACGCCGCGAGGCGCCTCGACGAGTACACGCAGATGCTCGCGCGGCGCCTGCGCGACTATGGGCGCGCAGAGACGCGCGTCGATCGCACGCTCGCGCTGGTCGAGGCCGAGGTCGCGGCGCGGCTCATCCGCTCCGGCGCGCAGGAGCTCAACCTCCGCCTCTTGCCCCACTCGGTGCATCACGATCTCGAGGCCGAGGTGAAGAAGCGCACCGGCGGCCTCGCCGAAGCGCGCGCCGACCACGAAGAGCGGTTCGGCCCGATCCCCGTCGCCTGAGCACGGCCGCGGCCTCGGCGGCGTGAACCTGCTACGCTGCCGTGCCTCATGAACGACATGGATGACGACGACGACGATCGGGAGTCGGAGCTTCCCGCACCTGCCCCGAGCGATCCGGTCAACGCGCGCAAGGGCCCCCGCGACGGGGCGCCGACGCTGCCGCTCTCGTTCTTCGAGCAGCTGCCCAAGACCGACTTGCACGTCCACCTCGACGGCAGCCTGCGGCTCGAGACGATCATCGCCCTCGCCGCCGAGTACAAGGTCGAGCTCCCGTCGACCAAGCCGGCCGAGCTCGCGGCGGCGATGAACCTGGGCAAGAACTGCGGCTCGCTCGTCGAGTACCTGAAGGCGTTCGACGTGACCCTGCGCGTGCTCCAGCACGAGGACGCACTGTTCCGCGTGGCGTACGAGCTCGCCGAGGACGCGGCCAAAGAGAACGTCCGCTACATGGAGGTTCGCTACGCGCCGATGCTCCATACCCGCAAGGGGCTCAAGCTCACGAGCGTGGTCGAGGCCGTCATCGGCGGCCTGCGCCAGGCGCAAGAGGTCTACGGCATCGAGGCGAACGTCATCATCTGCGGCATCCGCAACGTCGCCCCCGACTCGTCGCTCGAGATGGCCGAGCTCGCGGTCGCCTACAAGGGCCGCGGCGTGGTCGGCTTCGATCTCGCGGGCGCCGAGTACGACCACCCCGCGAAGCACCACCGGCGCGCGTTTCAGCTCGTGCGGGACAACAACATCAACGTGACGATCCACGCCGGCGAGGCGTACGGCCCCGAGTCGATCGCGCAGGCCATCCACGTGTGCGGCGCGCACCGCATCGGCCACGGTTGCCGCCTGCGCGAGAACGGCGATCTGCTCCACTACGTGAACGACCACCGGATGCCGCTCGAGTGCTGCCCGTCATCCAACGTTCAGACCGGCGCGGTGAAGAGCCTCGCCAGCCACCCGCTCAAGTTCTACAAGGACCTCGGCCTGCGCGTGACCGTCAACACCGACAACCGCCTGGTCACCGACACGACCGTGTCGCGCGAGCTCTGGCTCGCCCACACCGAGATGGGCATGACCCTGAGCGACATCAAGTCGCTCATCGTCGCCGGGTTCAAGAGCTCGTTCTTGCCGTTCCACATCAAGCAGAGCTACCTCAGGCAGCTCTCGCAGGATCTGCCGCGGTTCCACGAAGACGGCCAGATCTCGGCGCCCAACCCGCCATCGAGCGGCCGGCCCGATGCGCACCGCGGCCGGCCCGCCACCGAAAAGCAAGAGAAGCAGCTGAGCTGAGCGGGGCTCGCGACGGCGGCGCGCCAGCGCGCGCCGCATTCCTGCTCGGCGAGGAAGGTTCGTAGGGTAGGCGCGGCCCGCCACGTTCGTGTCGGGCATGAAGGCTCCGCTCACGCTCCTCTGGGGGCTGCTCCTCGCCAGCGCCGGCTGCGGGGTGCGCAACGCCGCCGAGATGATGAACCCGCTCGCGACGGGCGTGCTCCAGAACAACGCGTCTCAGCACCGGCGGAGCTGGGACGAGGCCATCAACGGGTTGCCGTCACGGAGCCTCGTCAGCGAGGCTTCACTCGTTTCGCTCGACCGCCGCACGGCGTGCTTCGACGTGCACCTGCGCTACCTGAGCGAGCCGGGCTCGGAGCGGCACGGCGATGCCTACGTCGACGTGCGCCGCCTCGTGGCGCGCCTCGAGATCGACGACCCGGAAGATCTCCTCCTCGAGGACGCGCACCCGAGCGGCGATGTCGCGCTGGCGCACGACCGCCTCGTGGGGACGAGAACCGTCGTGCAAACGCGAAACCGCGAGACGTGCTGGGACACGCGCCACGGTCGGCGCTGCCAAACCGTGAGCGAGTCCTATGCGGAGCCCGTCGAGACGATCTTCATCGCGAACGACGGCGCCGGCCAGCTCTGCTTCGACCACCGCGGCGCCATCACCGAGGAGACGCAGCTCCTCGTCCTCGAGCTCGCCCACCCCGCCGAGGGTCGCAAGGCCGCGCACCGGTTCGCGTGGAGGTTTCCGTCCTGAACCCCGCCCCCGCGGGCGCGCGCGGCCGCGTCAGCGCATCATGGGGATCGCGATGGTGGTGTAGCGCGCGTCCGCCACCGTCGGCGGGTGGTGATGCTCGTGCACGAAGTTGGGCGCTTGGAACGGAACCCACTCTTGCGGGTGGCCGACCATCGCGGGGGTGAAGCAGCCGCCGCAACGGACCTGGTACGTCTGACCATGGATGGGGCTCCACGGCGTGGGCGGCGAGATCTGTGAGCCCCTGGTGCGCCACATGTGAAAGAGCAGTTGCCAGTGCTCGCCTTGGCACGTCTGACACCGCGCCTGGAAGCACCCGATGCGCCGCTCGAACAAGGCCCACTTCTCGGAGGTCAGAAAGAACAGCACGGCGAGCGGAGCGTAGCAGCTTCCGCGCGCGTCACGAGGAGGCTTGCGGCCGCAGGCGGCCGGCGCGACCCTCGCCTCATGCCGCTCCGCGTCGACATCGAGTCGGTCTCGCTCTGGGAGCCCATGCCCCGCGCCGGCGAGGTCGACGACGATCGCGACGACGACCGTGACGACGAGCGCGAGGACCAAGCCGACAACGACAAGGCCGACGGCAAGGAGCCCTCGCGCCAGGCCTACGGCGTCGCGATCCAGTCGCCTCATATATGACAGGAAAAGAATTGACGAATATCTGGAG